>NZ_CAMCVG010000011.1 GCF_945881795.1 Rhodoferax sp. OV413 | reverse complement strand
GCCGCCATCAGAAGCTCCCGCGCCAGGCCGGTAATGCGGGAGGCCAAGGTCCACAGGGACACGGTCGAAACAGATTTGATGAGACTCACAACAGTAAGTGTAGTGCGCTATAAATGTGCGTCTCAGTGTTCGATAATGCCCGCGCTTATTGGACGCAGAGACACTTTTCCTCAACCCAGCAACTACTGAAAGGCCCCCCACAGAACCAGCAGATCCGAAATTTTCTTTTCCGTTTATCCAAAGAGTTATTTGCACATCTACAGGGAGTAGAAAAAATGAAATGCATCAACTGCAGAAGTGATATCCGTGACGACAGCGCGCGCTGCGACCTGTGCGGATCGACACAGCCAAAGCGCCCGGCGCCAAGCGCGCCTGCCGGCAAACCCAGCGAAGAAGGTGATGTTGACTGGTGGCTCGCCATCCAAATCATAGGCGGCATTGCCGCCGTCATCATCCTGGCGTTACTGGGATACGCGTACCTTATGTAGGGCACACGAACCCGCAGCAATCGGAGGACTTTTCGTCCCCCGATTGCCAACCCACCTTGTACGTGTCAGCAAACAGAGAGGCCGCCCGAGCCCGGGACGCTATAATCTTCGGCTTTGCTGACAACATCCTCCAACACAAGGAATATTCATCATGGCATCTGGTAAACCCAAGAAAAAGAACCCGCGCCTTGCGTCGGGCCGTAAGCGCGTCCGTCAGGACGTCAAAATCAACGCCGCGAACACCTCGCTGCGCTCCAAATACCGCACCGCGGTGAAGAATGTGGAAAAGGCTGTCATCTCTGGTGACAAGACCAAAGCCGCAGAATTCTTTGCCAAGATGCAAGCCGTGGTGGACTCCGTGGCTGACAAGGGCATCTTTCACAAGAACAAAGCTGCCCGCGACAAAAGCCGTTTGGCTACCAAGGTGAAAGCCTTGGCACTCGCCGCCTAATTTTTTAGGCAATCGCACGGACGCCGCACGCGGTGTCCGCCGTTTGTAAGGGTGCGCTGTCAGCAAAAGCAAAAAAGCCGTTCAACTGAACGGCTTTTTTGCTTTTGGGCGAATGTTTGGGATTTAAATCTCGCCCGGTTTATTCGGTTGGCTCGGCCTACTCCGCCGCCGGTCGCGCAGCACGCTCCGCTGACGCGGCTGGTGGCTCAGGGCGGGTTTCGCTGACCTGCAAATCGTTGTCCCGCGCAAAGTTGAGGCAGAAGTCCCAGGCCATCACATCAAAGTCACGCAAATCAGAGTGCACGATGACGCATTTCACCGGACCTATCGAAGTGGGAACACACCAGGGCGAGTAGCCCAGATGGCTGCCGCGGGTGGCGCCGCCCGGGCGGAACTGACTCATCACTCCCGCCAGCCGCTCTGCCCAATCGCTGGGGCGAAAGGTTCTGCCTTGCCGCGTGATTCCCAGGATGTAGAGTTCTTTTGAAGGAGTGGTTGCCATCGGTGCGTGAGGTGGTGCTCGGGGTGCTGGCAAGTCCGCCGGTAAGCGAGTGCTGCGCTGCACAAGAATTCTACCTGCTCGGCTGTCGTAGAGATGACAAAACAGCCTTCGCCGGACACCGGAGTCCGGCGCCGGTTTGTCACGGAACAGCCATTGGACATGGCCCTAAAATCGCACTTCAACGGCCCGGCTGGCCTTTGCACCAGTCGGGCCGATCTGTTTTCCTGTTCTTCTGTTTTGTTGTTTAACCGGAGTTACGCCATGACCGCCGCCACCGCATCCACGCCGTCTTCACCTCACGTGATGAATACCTACGGTCGCCTGCCCATCGCCCTGAGCCATGGCCAGGGCTGCCGCGTGTGGGACGTGAACGGCCGCGAGTACCTGGACGCTCTGGGCGGTATTGCGGTCAACACGCTGGGCCACAACCACCCCAAGCTGGTGCCCGCGCTGCAGGATCAACTCACCAAGCTGATTCACACCTCTAACTACTACCACATCCCCTTGCAGGAAGAGCTGGCGCGGCTGCTGGTGGAGCGCTCGGGCATGACGAATGTGTTTTTCTGCTCCACCGGGCTGGAGGCCAATGAGGCCGCGCTCAAGCTGGCCCGCAAGTTCGGCCACAACAAGGGCATCGAGCGGCCCGAAGTGGTGGTGTACGAGAAAGCCTTCCACGGCCGCAGCATTGCCACCCTGAGCGCCACCGGCAACCCCAAGGTACAGGCCGGTTTCGGCCCGCTGGTGGAAGGCTTCATCCGCGTGCCGGCAAACAACATCGACGCCCTCAAGGCGGCCACCACCAACAACCCGAATGTGGTGGCGGTATTTTTTGAGGCGATTCAGGGTGAAGGCGGCGTGAACCCCATGCACATGGACTACCTGCGCGAAGTGCGCAAAATGTGCGATGAGCGCGACTGGCTCCTGATGATTGACGAAGTGCAATGCGGCATGGGCCGCACCGGCAAGTGGTTTGCGCACCAGTGGGCGGGCATCCAGCCCGATGTGATGCCGCTGGCCAAGGGTCTGGGCTCGGGCGTGCCGGTGGGCGCGGTGGTGGCCGGCCCCAAGGCGGCCGAGCTGTTCCAGCCCGGCAACCACGGCACCACCTTCGGCGGCAACCCCCTGTCCATGCGCGCGGGCGTGGAGACCATTCGCATCATCGAAGAAGACGGCCTGCTGGCCAATGCCGACACGGTGGGCGCCCGCCTGAAAGCCGGACTCCAAGCCGCCCTGAAAGACGAGATTGCCAGTGGGGCGGTCAAGGAAGTGCGCGGCGAGGGCCTGATGGTCGGGGTCGACCTCTCTAAGCCCTGCGGGGCGCTGGTGCAGCGCGCAGCCGATGCCGGCCTGCTGATCAGCGTGACCGCCGACAGCGTGGTGCGATTGGTGCCGCCGCTGATTCTGAGTGAAGCGGAGGCCGACCAGATTGTGGCCATCATCGCGCCGCTGATTGCCAGCTTCCTGAAAGAAGCCGCATGAGCCTGCCCGACCACGTCGTGCCCAGCACCCTGCCCCTGGGCGCGCCGCCGGTGCGGCACTACCTGCAGTTTGACGATTTCAGCGCCGGCGAGTACGCCTACCTGCTGGAGCGCGCCGCCTTCATCAAACGCAAGTTCAAGACCTTCGAGCGCCACCACACCTTGGTGGACCGCACGCTGGCCATGATTTTCGAGAAGGCCTCCACCCGCACCCGGGTGAGCTTTGAGGCCGGCATGTACCAGCTCGGCGGCAGCGTGGTGCACCTCACCACCGGCGACAGCCAGCTGGGTCGCTCGGAGCCAATCGAAGACAGCGCCAAGGTCATCAGCCGCATGACTGACATCGTGATGATCCGCACCTACGAACAGAGCAAGCTGCATGCCTTTGCCGCCAACTCACGGGTGCCGGTCATCAACGGCCTGACCAACGAGTTCCACCCCTGCCAGATTCTGGCGGACATCTTCACCTACATCGAACACCGCGGCCCGATTCAGGGCAAGACCGTGACCTGGGTGGGCGACGGCAACAATATGGCAAACACCTGGCTGCAGGCGGCTGCCAAGCTGGGCTTTCACTTGCGCGTATCGACCCCCAGCGGCTACGAATTGAACGAGAAATTGGCCGCCAGCGCAGGTGGTATGGGCGCTGGCAGCTATCAAACCTATAGCGATCCGATGGAAGCCTGCCGCGGCGCAGACCTGATCACCACCGATGTGTGGACCAGCATGGGCTTTGAGGCCGAGAACGAAGTCCGCCGCCAGGCCTTTGCCGCCTGGTGCGTGGACCGGGCCATGATGGCGGTGGCGGCGCCCGACGCCATCTTCATGCACTGCCTGCCCGCCCACCGCGGCGAAGAAGTGGAGGCCGAGGTGATTGACGGCCCGCAAAGTGTGGTCTGGGACGAGGCAGAGAACCGCATGCATGTGCAAAAAGCGCTGATGGAATACCTGCTGCTGGGCCGGCTCTAAGGCTCACAGAATCGCTGACCGTGTCTGCCTGCACCTCCTGCGGCGCCTGCTGCGCGTGTTTCCGGGTGGACTTTTCGGTCTACGAGATGGACTTGGAGGGCGGCACCGTGCCATCGGGCCTGGCCAACGAGGTCAATGGCAACACCTGGCGCATGCGCGGCACCGACTATGTGCCCATCCGCTGCGCTGCGCTTACCGGCACGGTGGGCACCCAAGTGGGTTGCGGCATTTACGAGTGGCGCCCCTCGCCTTGCAGGGAGTTTGAAGAAGGCAGCGACGCCTGCCACCGCGCACGCAGCAAGCGCGGCCTGCCACCGCTGGAGCCATCGCCATGAACATACCCCCCACCACTCCTTTAACCCCCATCACCCGGCAAGACTGCCAGGTGCTGGACGCCGCCGACCCCTTGCGCGCGCTGCGGGACGCCTTTGATATCCCTGCGGGCCTCATCTACCTCGACGGCAATTCGCTGGGCGTCATGCCCAAGAGCGCGGCAGCCTGCGCCGCCCGGGTGGTGACGCAGGAGTGGGGCCAAGGCCTGATTGGCTCTTGGAACGCGGCCGGCTGGTTCAGCCTGCCGCAGCGGCTTGGCGCGCGAATTGCCCCACTGATTGGTGCGGGGACCGACGAGGTGCTCGCCACCGACAGCACCTCCATCAACCTTTACAAGGTGCTGTCAGCCGCCTTGGACAATGCTTCGTCCGGCAATGCCGCGCAGGATGCGCCCGCGCGCCGGCAGGTGCTGAGCGAGCGCAGCAACTTTCCCACCGACCTCTACATCGCAGAGGGCCTGTGCCGCGAGCGCGGTTTCACCCTGACGCTGGTGGAGCCTGAAAACATCGCCAGCTCGCTGAACGCCGAAGTCGCAGTGTTGCTGCTCACCCATGTGAACTACCGCACCGGCGCCATGCACGATATGGCCGCCGTGAACGCCGCCGCCCACGCCGCCGGCGCCTTGGTGGTGTGGGACTTGGCGCACAGCGCGGGCGCGGTGCCGGTGGCACTCAAAGACTCGGACGCCGACTACGCCGTGGGCTGTGGCTACAAATACCTCAATGGCGGCCCCGGTGCGCCGGCTTTTCTGTGGGTGCACCCGCGGCACACCGACCGGTTCCGCCAACCGCTGGCAGGCTGGTGGGGGCACGCCGCGCCCTTTGCGTTCACACCCGACTACCAACCCGCAGCCGGCATTGCCCGCTATTTGTGCGGTACGCAGCCGGTGGTGAGCCTATCGCTGCTGGGCTGCGGGCTGGAAGCCTTCGAGGCGGCGCAGGCGCTGGGCGGCATGGCGGCACTGCGGGCCAAATCGCTGGCTTTGAGCGACCTGTTCATCCGCCTGGTCGGGGAGCGCTGCGCCGGCCACGGTGTGGGCCTGGCAACACCCCTGCCCCACGCACAGCGCGGCTCGCAGGTGTGCCTGACCCGGCCCACCGGCGCCTTTGCCATCGTGCAGGCGCTGATTGCGCGCGGCGTGGTGGGCGACTTCCGCGCCGGCGACGGTGCGGCGCAGCCCGACATCCTGCGCTTTGGCCTGACACCGCTCTACATTGGCTTTGAGGATGTGTGGAACGCGGTGGAGCAGCTGCGCGAGGTGCTGGAAAGCGGCGAATGGCAGCGGCCTGAGTTCCACCGTCAGCATGCGGTGACCTGAAGCGGCGCTTCAAGCACCTGACCGGAGCCGGCGCTCACCGATGCGCATGGCTGGCTATTCAATTCCTTGCTTGACCGAAGCGTCGGTTGAAGCCCGGTAGCCATACAGCCACGGCATGTCCAGCAACCTGCTGCCAAGCAGCCCTAGCGATGCATCGCGGGCCACACGCAGGGGGCCCTGCAGGTGAAAAACATCGCCGTTGCGCATGGCGCGCTTTTGTACCCGGGCGCACCGCTGCCAGCGCGCGGCGGCGTAGTCGGCCAGACCAGCCACCGTATTCGCTCCGTGCGCCAAGAGTGACTGGCTCAGTTGGTGCGCATCTTCCAAGGCCATGCCCGCGCCCTGGGCCAGATACGGGCGCATCGGGTGCGCGGCATCGCCTACAAGGGCCATGCGGCCCACAGCCATCTCTTGCGGGCCGCGAACCGGCGCGCGGTCGCACAGGGCCCACAAGCGCCAGTCGTCCACCGCATGGACCACATCGAGCAAACCGCTGCCGGCGTTGGCCAGCCGCGCGCGCAGTTCGCCGGCATTGGCGCTGTGGTCCCAGGCACTGGGGTCGCCCGCCACACTGCCCCGCACGATGACCACCAGATTGAGCCAATCGCCCCCCCGAACCGGATATTGCACCGCATGAAACTGCGGCCCCAGCCAGGCGGTAACCACCTGCGAGCGCAAGGCCTGCGGCAGCGCAGACTGGGGCACCATGGCGCGGTAGGCCAGGTGACCGGTCACGCGCGGCGCGCCGTCGCCCACCATCTGGCGACGCAGAGGGCTCCAGACCCCGTCTGCGCCAACCACGCAGTCGGCCTGCAGGTCGCGCCCATCCAGGGTGTGCACCAGCATCTGCTCGCCTGCGGGAGCAGCACTGGCAACTCGGGTGCCGAGCTCCATCCGCACGCCGCCCAGCGCCTCTACCCCTTGGCGGAGAAGAGCGTGCAGGTCTCGCCGGGCGATGGTTGCATAGGGTGCACCGTAGCGGGCCTGCAACGAAGCGCCCAGTGGCAAGCTCGCCAACAGGCGGCTGCTGATGGCGCCGCGCACCTCCAGCCGTTCTGGAAAGGCCGCATGCTGCGCCAGGCCTTGCTGCAAGCCCCAACCGTGCAACAGGCGGGTGACATTGGGGCCAAGCTGTACACCGGCGCCCACCTCGCCGAAGGCGGCGGCCTGCTCCAGCAGATGCACACCCTGCCCCCCGGATGCAAACCTGCCGCTGCGCCCGCACGCCAGCGCCGCCGCCAGCCCGCCGATGCCGCCGCCCACCAGCAGCATGGTTTGCGGCGTGGGCCGGGACATAGACCGCGACTTCGGCTCGTGTCCGGCGCTCACGCAGTCAGCAGCTGCCGCAGCACAAAGGGCAGGATGCCGCCGGCGCGGTAGTAGTCCACCTCGATGGGGGTGTCTATGCGCAGCAACAGGCTGTGGCGGGTCTGGCTGCCGTCGGCGCGGGTGATGACCATCCGGGCATCGCTCTGCGGTGTGAGGGCCGCGTCGGGCAGGATGTCGATGGTCTCGGTGCCATTCAGGCCCAGGGACTGCCAGCTCTCGCCGGCCTTGAACTGCAGGGGCAGCACACCCATGCCCACCAGGTTGGAGCGGTGAATGCGCTCAAAGCTCTGCGCCACCACAGCCTTGATGCCCAGCAACTGCGTGCCCTTGGCAGCCCAGTCGCGGCTGGAGCCGGTGCCGTATTCCTCGCCGGCAAACACCACGGTGGGCGTACCGGCGGCCAGGTAGCGGGTGGCGGCGTCAAAGATGGAGAGCTTGTGACCTGCCTGCGCGCCTGCCTCGCTGCCCTGGTACAGCGTCAGCCCGCCCTCTTCGCGGCTGCCGCCTGCCAGCGCCGGCAGCATGAGGTTCTTGATGCGGACATTGGCAAAGGTGCCGCGCACCATCACCTCGTGGTTGCCGCGGCGCGCACCGTAGGAATTGAAATCCGCCTTGCTCACACCATGCGCAAGCAGCCATTGGCCGGCGGGCGAACTTTCCTGAATGTTGCCCGCCGGAGAGATGTGGTCGGTGGTGATGGAGTCGCCGAACAGGGCCATGATGCGCGCGCCCAAGACCGCTGCCGCAGTGACCGCAGGGCTTTCCGCCGGACTCATCACCGGCGGCATGTCTGCGGCCGGCTTTTGAGCCTTCTTTCTGCCCTTTGGCCCCTTGGATATTGCGCTGACAGCTCCTGAATCGATAGCAGAATCAGCGCCGGCCTCGATGGCAAAGCCCTCAAAAAACGGAGGCTGGGCGATGTACGTGCTCTGCGGCCAGGTGTAGTTTTGGCCGCTCACGCCCTTGATCTTGCTCCACAGCTCGCCGGGCTCCTTTTTGACCTTGGCGTAGTTGGCGCGGAAGGCCTTGCCGTTCATCGCGTAGCGCAGCAGCTTGAAGATTTCATCGCTGGTGGGCCAGATGTCGCCCAAAAACACGTCCCGTCCGCCCTTGCCTTGACCGACCGGCTGGGTCATCAGGTCTTTGGTGACGTTGCCCGCTATGGCGTAAGCCACCACCAGCGGCGGGCTGGCCAGAAAGTTAGCTTTAAGGTTGGGGTGAATGCGCGCCTCGAAGTTGCGGTTGCCCGAGAGCACTGCCGCGCAGACCAGGTCGTTCTCGGTGATAACCGCGTTCAACTCAGGTGCCAGATCGCCGGCGTTGCCGATGCAGGTGGTGCAGCCATAGCCGGCCACCGAGAAGCCTAGTTTCTCGAGGTAACGCAGCAGGCCGGTGTCGCTGAGGTATTCGGTCACGATGCGGGAGCCGGGAGCCAGACTGGTCTTGATGTGCGGCGCCACGCTCAAGCCCGCCTTGACCGCCTTTTTGGCCAGCAAGCCGGCCGCCAGCAGCACACTGGGGTTGCTGGTGTTGGTGCAGCTGGTGATGGCGGCAATCAGCACATCGCCGTTTTGCACCAGCAGCGGGGTGTCTTCTGCCCTGACGGCCTTTACGGAAGCCTTTGCGGCTGCATTTATTGCGGCTTTTGAATCAGCCCTCTTGCCCGACGCATTGCCGGATTTCTTGTCTTCGGCATGCGAGTCAGCCACCCGAGGTGCGGGGTAGAGAGTGTCCAGTGTGGAGGCGTCTTTATTGAAACCGTTGGCGCTGCCGGGCATGCTGAACAGCTCGGTGAACTTATCGGCGACATGGCCCAACTCGATGCGGTCCTGCGGCCGCTTCGGGCCGGCCAGGCTGGGGGTCACGTCGCGCAGGTCGAGCTTGACGACACGGGTGTAGACAATGTCCAACATCTCGGGCGAGGCGCTTTTGCCGCCGGGCACCCCAAAAAGCCCCTGGGCCCTGAAATAGGCCTCAAAGGCTGCCATCTCGGCCTTGGTGCGGCCGGTGCCCTTGAAGTAGTCAAGGGTGCGATCGTCCACCGGGAAAAAGCCCATAGTGGCACCGTATTCGGGGGCCATGTTGGCGATGGTGGCGCGGTCGGGCAGGGCCAGGTTTTCGGTGCCGGGGCCAAAAAATTCCACAAAGCTGCCCACCACCTTTTCGCGGCGCAGCATTTCGGTCACGCGCAGCACCAGATCGGTGGCGGTCACGCCCTCGCACAGGGCGCCGGTGAGTTCGAAGCCCACCACGTCGGGGGTCAGAAAATACACCGGCTGGCCCAACATGGCGGCCTCCGCCTCAATGCCGCCCACGCCCCAGCCGACCACGCCGATGCCGTTGATCATGGTGGTGTGGCTGTCGGTGCCGACCAGGGTGTCGGGGTAGTAAATCGGGGCGACCTTGGTGCCGTCTTCCGCGCGGGGCTGCTTTGCTTTGTGCACGCCGCGGGCAAGAAACTCCAGATTCACCTGGTGCACGATACCGAATCCCGGCGGCACGACACCGAAGGTGTCAAAGGCCTGCATGCCCCATTTCATGAACTCGTAACGCTCGCGGTTGCGCTGGAACTCGAGCTTCATGTTGATATCCAGCGAGTTCTTGTGGCCGTAATCGTCCACCATCACCGAGTGATCCACCACCAGATCCACCGGCACCAGCGGCTCGATGCGGGCCGGGTCGGCGCCCAGCTCCACGGCCTTGGTGCGCATGGCAGCCAGATCGGCAAGCAGCGGCACGCCGGTGAAGTCTTGCAGCACCACGCGGCTCACCACAAACGGGATTTCATCGGTTCGCTCGGCCTGGGGCTTCCAGTTGGCCAGCTGCGTGACATGGGCGGGCAGCACCTTCTTGCCATCGCAGTTGCGCAGCACGCTCTCAAGCACGATGCGCAAGGACAAAGGCAACCGGTTGACGTTGGCGTACTTGCGCGCGAGTTGCGGCAAGGAATACAACTGCCCGGACTTGCCGGCAGCAGTCTCAAAAGGCTGGAGGGTATTGGCAAATGCATTCGTCATAACGAACTCCTCAAAGGCGGATAACCCCATTCTGGCAGCTTGCGCATGACAGTTGCAATCTGCGGCGGCGGCATACTCCGCACCATGCAAGACACACTCTCGGCGTCGCACCATTTTCTGCTGGCCTGGTATGCGGCGCTCCCCAGTATCGCGACCGGGTTGACGCTGAGTTTGTCACTCATAGTGGCCATCGGCGCGCAAAACACCTTCGTGCTGCGGCAGGGCCTGCGGCGCGAGCATGTGGCGGCGGTGGTCGCGGTGTGCGCGCTGCTGGACATAGCCCTCATGACGCTCGGGGTGAGCGGCCTGGCGGCCTCGCTGGGCCAGTACCCCGGGGCCTTGAATGCCATCGGACTGGCCGGCGCGGCCGTGGTGGGCTGGTATGGGGCGATGGCCTTGCGCAGAGCCCTGTCCCCGCAGTCGCTTCGCGCCCAGTGGGACGGCGCGCCCCAGCCGCTGGGCAGAACTGTCTGGCAGGCCTTAGGCATCAGCCTGTTGAACCCGCATGTGTATCTGGATACGGTGATTTTGGTAGGCGCCGTCGGCGCGCGCCAGCCTGACGGCATGCAGGGATGGTTTCTGCTGGGTGCGGGTGGCGCCAGCGCGCTGTGGTTCGCCACGCTGGGCTTCGGGGCCAGGCTACTCAGCCCCATGTTTGCCCGCCCGCTGGCCTGGCGGGTACTTGATTTGCTGGTGGCTGCGATGATGGGCCAGATCGCCTACAGCCTGTGGGTGCAAAGCACCCGGTAACCCGCTTGAGATCAAAAAAGGCCGCTAGCGCCCATTCTTATTGCGCGGAAAGCTCCTAAAAAAGGAGCACTATCGACGCAAACATTCTCTCCCCGACGATCAGAAGCTGGCCCAATCGTCATCGTTACCTGAAGGTGCTTGTGCTTGTGCCTGCGATTGCGGCTTGGCTTGCGATTTTGCGGCCGCCGGGCTTTGCAGTGCCTTGGGCAATGAACCGCCAAACGGCTTCGCTTGCAGCGCTACAGGGCGGCTCACGGCGGGCTTGGGCTTGCTTTGCGAGGCAGCAGGAGCGGCACTGCGGGCTGCTGCACGTTGGGGTGTCGGCCGCTGGGCTGCCGAACGATGGGATGCCTGATGCTCGTTGCCAGTGACCTTGAAAGCCGCAACCACCGTGACCAGATCGTCGGCCTGCGACTTGAGGCTGGAAGCGGCAGCGGCCATTTCTTCGACCAGCGCGGCGTTCTGCTGGGTAGCCTGGTCCATTTGCGTCACGGCTTGGCCCACCTGCGCCACACCGCTGGACTGCTGGCTGCTGGCAGCGCTGATCTCACCCATGATGTCGGTCACGCGCTTGATCGAGGTCACCACTTCGGTCATGGTCTCACCCGCGCGGTCCACGAGCGTAGTGCCGTGCTCCACCCGCTCCACGCTGGCGTTGATCAGGCTCTTGATTTCTTTCGCGGCTTCGGCCGAGCGGCCGGCCAGCGAGCGCACTTCAGAGGCCACCACCGCAAAGCCGCGGCCTTGTTCGCCGGCACGGGCGGCTTCCACCGCCGCGTTCAGGGCCAGGATGTTGGTCTGGAAGGCAATACCGTCAATCACGCTGATGATGTCGGCAATCTTGCGGCTCGACTCGTTAATGCCCTTCATCGTCTCGACCACCTGGCCCACCACTTCGCCGCCCTGCATGGCAACAGTCGATGCGTTCATGGCCAATTGGTTGGCGGTGCGGGCGCTGTCGGCGTTCTGGCGCACGGTGGAGCCCAGCTCCTCCATGGAGGCCGCGGTCTGCTCCAGCGCGCTGGCCTGGTGTTCGGTGCGGGCCGACAGGTCGTGATTGCCTTCGGCGATTTCAGCACTCGCAGTGGCCACGCCCTCGGAGCCGCGGCGCACGTTGGTTACCACCGCGGCCAGGTTGGAACGCATGCGCTCCATGCCTTGCAGCAGCTGGGCGAGCTCATCATTGCCCTGCGAGTGGATGGGGCGTGTCAGGTCGCCATCAGCAAACACCTTCGCGGCCTCCACAGCGCTCGCAACCGGGGTAGTCACCATGCGGGTGATCCACAAACCCAGCACCGCGCCCAACACAGCCGCCAACAGCGCAATCACCACCGTGGTGAGCTTGGCGCTGGAATAGGTTTGCGACGAACGCGCCACTGAGGCGTCGGAGGCCTCGAGATTCAGGGCAGCCATGTCTTCGGTGGTTTTGAACAGGCCGCGAAACGCGGTGCGCGAATCCCCGCGCATGTAAGCGAAGAGGGCATCACGTTGTGACTCGCCGGCGCTGCTCAAGGCCAACAACTTGGTAGTGGTGTCCTGGTAGGTCTTGAGCGCTTGCGAATAGTTATTCCAGGCCTTTTTTTCCTCGGGGCTGGTCAGCAGGGCCTCCAGCTTCTTGCCTTCGGCCTCAAGCTTGGGCAGGTTCGAGGCAATGCGATCAGCCTCCTTCTTCCTGCCCTCTGCGCTTGGATCGATCAGGATCTGCAGCTCCCCGCGGCGGGAGTCATTGAGCAGGTTCTGAATCTTGTTCACCGAGCCCGCACTGGGCATCACTTGCATGGCCATTTCGTTGGTGTCGTCATGGATGCGGCTCATCTGCAACAAGGAGATAGTCCCCAACAGCACCGTCATCAGCACCATCACCAAGAACACGCCACCGAGCTTGATGCCAAGCCGAAGGTTCGAGAGATTCATATCCAACTCCTGAAGGGGAACAACCAAAGCTTTCGCTCACTAAAAAAGGTTATACACCCCCCATTTTTCAGAATGCTGAAACCGCGTGCCGCTCACTCCACCCGGCTGATGCGGCCGGGCTTGAAGCCCAGATCAGCTGCCTTCCCCTTGCGGGCCCGCGCCGCGCGGGCATTGTTGAGGCTGCGGATTTCCAGTGTCTCGTCGCGCTCCTTGCCACCGCGGCCAGTGCCCTCCAGGCGAATGCTGCGGGTGTAGGCGGCAGCGCCGGCCAGCGTGTCTTTGTCCTCAAGGTCAATCAGCATCAGCCCCCGCCCGCCATTGGCCATGGTTTTGAGCTCGGCGATCTCAAAGGTCAGAATGCGCCCGCCCACCGAGGCGCAGGCCACGTGGGTTGCCGGCGCCACCACAGCAGACGGTGTACCTGCCACCATGACCCTGCCTTGCGCACCAGACACCACCGACGGCGCGCACAGGGCCTCGCCCTCGCCCAGCGTCATGAACGCCTTGCCACCCTTCTGGCGGGATGTCATGTTCTCCACACTCGCAATAAAGCCATAGCCGCCGCTGCTGGAGAGCAGCAATTGCGCACTGGCAGGGCCGGCAAAGTAATACAGGATTTGCGTGCCGCTCTCGAGCTCCAGCAGGGTGGTCACCGGCTGGCCGTCGCCCCGGCCGCCAGGCAGCGCAGACACTGGCACGGTGTAGACGCGACCGTTGGAGCCAAACACCAGCAGCGTGTCCACCGTACGGCACTCAAAGGTGTCGTACAAACCATCGCCCGCCTTGAAGGCAAAACTCGATGCCTCATGCCCCTGCCCGCCGCGAGCCCTAACCCAGCCTTTTTCGGAGACCACCACGGTGACCGGCTCATCCAGCACCTTGACCTCCGCCACCGCCTTTTTCTCGGCCTGAATCAGCGTGCGGCGCGCGTCGGCAAACTGCTTGGCGTCGCCCTCAATCTCTTTGACCATGAGGCGACGCAGGGCGGCCGGGCTGCCCAGAATTTCTTCCAGCTTGCCCTGCTCAGCGCGCAGCTCCACCAGCTCTTGCTCGATCTTGATAGCCTCCAGCCGCGCGAGTTGGCGCAGGCGGATTTCGAGGATGTCTTCGGCCTGCCGGTCGCTCAAATTGAAGCGCGCAATCAGCGCCGCCTTAGGCTCATCGCTCTGGCGGATGATGGCAATCACCTCGTCGATATTGAGCAACACCGTCTGGCGGCCTTCCAGAATATGGATACGGTCCAGCACCTTGCCCAGCCGGTGGCGGCTGCGCCGCTCGATGGTGCCGGCGCGAAAGGCCACCCACTCCACCAGCATCTGCCGCAGGGACTTCTGCACCGGCTTGCCGTCCAGCCCCACCATGGTGAGGTTGATGGGCGACGAGGTCTCCAGGCTGGTGTGGGCCAAGAGCGCAGTGATCAGCTCCTGCTGCTCAATGGTGCGGCTCTTGGGTTCGAACACCAGCCGCACCATCGCATCTTTGTTCGACTCATCCCGCACCACATCGAGCACGCTCAGGATGCTGGCCTTGAGTTGCGTTTGGTCTTGGCTGAGCGCTTTTTTGCCGGCCTTGACCTTCGGGTTGGTGAGTTCTTCAATCTCTTCGAGCACCCGCTGACTGCTCACCCCGGGCGGAAGTTCGGTGACCACCAGCTGCCACTGGCCGCGGGCAAGATCTTCAATTTTCCAGCGGGCGCGCACCTTGAGGCTGCCGCGGCCGGTGCGGTAAGCGTCGGCAATGTCGGAGGCGCTGCTGATGATCTGGCCGCCCCCGGGGTAGTCGGGGCCCGGGACCAAGCTGAAAATTTCTTCGTCGCTGAGCTTGTCGTTTTTGACCAGCGCGATGCAGGCGTCTGCCAACTCGCGCAGGTTGTGGCTGGGGATTTCAGTGGCCAGCCCCACAGCGATGCCGCTGGCGCCATTGAGCAGGCTGAAGGGCAACCGCGCGGGAAGCTGCCGGGGTTCTTCGGTGGAGCCGTCGTAATTGGGCTGGAAATCGACCGTTCCCTGGTCGATTTCATCCAGAAGAAGCGTGGTGATTTTGGCCAGGCGCGCCTCGGTGTAACGCATGGCGGCCGCGCCATCGCCATCGCGAGAGCCGAAGTTGCCCTGGCCGTCCACCAGCGGGTAGCGCTGCGAAAAGTCCTGCGCCATACGCACCAGCGCGTCGTAGGCCGACTGGTCGCCATGCGGATGAAAGCGTCCCAGCACATCCCCCACCACCCGGGCGCTTTTCACCGGCTTGGCGCCCGCGTTTCCGTTCGCCCCGCCAAACCCCAGCCCCATGCGACTCATGCTGTACAAAATGCGCCGCTGCACCGGCTTCAACCCGTCGCACACATCCGGCAAGGCGCGGCCTTTCACCACCGAGAGCGCGTACTCCAGATAAGCACGTTGCGCGTAAGTGGCAAGGTTGAGTTCAGCGTCGTCGCCGGGAGAAGCTGGCTCCGGCAAGAGGTCAAGCGTGATTTGGTCAGTCATTTCTTGGTTCTATTCACTGCAGTTCGGGCTTTGCGAGGCTCGTCACAAGCCGGGTGTCAAACGTCAATGTCCACCGAGTCCCCGTGCAGCTCCATGAGTTCGCGGCGGGAGGCGGCCTCGCCTTTGCCCATGAGTTTGGTGATGAGCGCTTCGGTCTCGAAAAAGTTCACGGCGCCCAAGGCAACCGGCAACAAGCGGCGGGTGTCAGGGTTGAGGGTGGTGTCCCAGAGCTGTTCGGCGTTCATCTCGCCCAGGCCCTTGAATCGGCTGATGGACCAGGCGCCCTCGCGCACGCCCTCTTTGCGCAGCTTGTCGAGAATGGCAGTGAGCTCACCCTCGTCCAGCGCATAGGCCTTACTGGCGGGCTTCTTGCCGCGGGCTGGCGCGTCCACGCGAAACAGCGGCGGGCGGGCGACAAACACATGGCCTGTCTCAATGAGCTTGGGGAAGTGCCGGAAAAACAGGGTCAGCAGCAGCACCTGGATGTGCGAGCCGTCCACGTCCGCATCGCTCAAGATGCAGACCTTGCCGTAGCGCAGGCCGCTTAGATCGGGCGTGTCGTTGGGGCCGTGCGGGTCCACACCGATGGCGACCGAGATGTCGTGGATTTCGGTGTTGGCAAATAGCCGGTCGCGGTCTACCTCCCAGGTGTTGAGCACCTTGCCGCGCAAGGGCAGGATGGCCTGATTTTCCTTGTCACGGCCCATCTTGGCGCTGCCGCCGGCCGAGTCGCCCTCGACCAGAAACACCTCGTTGTACGCAATATCGCGGCTCTCGCAATCGGTAAGCTTGCCGGGCAACACCGCCACGCCGCTGCTCTTGCGCTTTTCCACCTTCTGGCCGGCTTTCTGGCGGGTCTGGGCGGCCTTGATGGCCAGCTCGGCCAGCTTCTTCCCCCATTCCACGTGTTGGTTCAACCACAGCTCCAGCGCGGGGCGCACAAAACTGCTGACCAAACGCACCGCATCGCGCGAATTGAGCCGCTCTTTGATCTGGCCCTGAAACTGCGGATCCAGCACCTTGGCCGACAACACATAACTCGCGCGGGCGAACACGTCTTCCGGCATGAGCTTGACGCCCTTGGGCAGCAGGCTGTGAAACTCGATAAAGCTCTTGACCGCCTGAAACAAGCCGTCGCGCAGGCCGCTCTCGTGGGTGCCGCCGGCGCTGGTAGGAATCAGATTCACATAACTCTCGCGCACCGGAGCACCGTCTTCGGAAAAAGCGACGCACCAGCTGGCACCCTCGCCTTCGGCAAATGTGTCGCTGTTGCCGTCGGCAAAGCCTTCTCCGCCAAACATGGGAATCAAGGGCTCGGCGCTCAGGGTCTGGCCCAGATAGTCTTTGAGACCACCTTTGAAGAGCCAGTTCTGGCATTCTTTGGTCTTCTCGTTCAACAGCGTGACGCTCACGCCGGGCATCAGCACCGCCTTGCTGCGCAGCAAGTGCGTCAGCTCGCCCATGGGCAGGGCGGCAGACTCGAAGTATTTGGCATCCGGCCAGACCCGCACCGTGGTGCCCTGTTTGCGGTCGCCCTCGCCGGCCCTGCGCACCTGCAGCGGCTCGGTGACGTCGCCGCCCTGAAATACCAAATAGGCCACCGAGCCTTCGCGGTAGCTGGTGGCTTCCAGGCGCTTGCCCAGCGCATTGGTCACCGACACGCCCACGCCGTGCAAGCCGCCGGAGAAGCTGTAAGCACCGCCCTTGCCCTTGTCGAACTTGCCCCCCGCATGCAAGCGGGTGAACACCAGCTCAATCACCGGCGCGTTTTCTTCGGGGTGCATACCAAAGGGGATGCCTCGGCCGTCATCTTCCACGCTGACCGAGCCATCGGCATGCAGGATGACTTTGATCTTTTTGCCGTAACCCGCCAGCGCCTCATCGGCGGCGTTGTCCAGCACCTCTTGAATGATGTGCAGCGGGTTGTCAGTGCGGGTGTACATGCCCGGACGCTGTTTGACGGGCTCCAGGCCCTTCAGCACGCGGATTGAGGACTCGGAATATTCAGGGTTTGGTTTCACTGCCATAGCGGCGGATTGTAGGGGGAAAGCGCGCAATCCACTGTATATGCATACATAGCCACAGCAAGGCTCCTGCTCCGGCATCACATGGCTGCTGTCCCCGCAAACGCTATGCGGAGGCCTGAAACTGGCTACAGTCCAAGGATGAGCACATCCTCCAAAAATCTCTCCATGACGCAGGTGCTGGTCTGCGGCGCCGCCATCGTCACCCTGTCCATGGGCATTCGGCACGGCTTTGGCTTGTGGCTTCAGCCGGTGACGCAGGCCCAGGACTGGACGCGGGAAACCTTTGGATTTGCCCTCGCCCTCCAGAACCTGACATGGGGCCTGAGCGGTATTTTTGCCGGCATGGCGGCGGACCGGTTTGGTGCGTTCCGCGTCATCGTGATTGGCGCTTTGTTCTACGCGGTGGGCCTTTGCGGCATGGCACTGGCGACTACACCGCTGACCTTCATGCTGACCACCGGTGTGCTCATCGGTATGGCACAGGCGGGCACCACCTATGCGGTGATCTACGGCGTTATCGGCCGTAACGTTCCTGCCGAGAAGCGCTCCTGGGCCATGGGCGTGGCAGCGGCAGCGGGCTCTTTCGGGCAGTTCTTGATGGTGCCGACTGAGGGCTTTCTCATCACCGAGTTCGGCTGGATGGAAGCCCTGATGGTTCTGGCAGCGGCCTGCCTGCTGATGCTGCCGCTTGCGCTGGGCCTGCGGGAGTCCTCGTTCACCGCCAGCGCGCCACCCGTGCGGCAGCAGAGCATTGCGGAGGCGCTGCGGGAAGCTTTGCGTTACCCCAGTTTTCAGCTGCTCATGGCAGGGTATTTTGTATGCGGCTTCCAGGTGGTGTTTATTGGGGTCCACATGCCCAGCTACCTGAAAGACCAAGGACTCTCGCCGCAGGTGGCGAGCTACGCGCTGGCGCTGATCGGGTTGTTCAACGTGTTTGGCACCTACGCGGCCGGTGCGCTGGGTCAGAAGATGCCCAGGCGGTTTATCTTGTCCTTTATTTATTTCGCGCGGGCGGTGGCTATCAGTGTGTTTTTGCTGGTGCCACTGTCTCCGGCGAGCGTGTACTTGTTCTCGGCGGTGATGGGCGTGCTGTGGCTCTCCACTGTTCCGCCTACCAACGCTACGATCGCGCAGATTTTCGGGGTCGCCCACCTCTCGATGCTCGGCGGCTTTGTGTTCTTTAGCCACCAGCTCGGCTCCTTCATGGGCGTGTGGCTGGGCGGCTATTTGTACGACCTCACCGGCAGCTACGACATCGTCTGGTACATCGCCATTGCGCTTGGGGTGCTTGCGGGTCTGGTGAACCTTCCCGTGCGTGAGCAGCCCATCGAGCGTGCGCCGCGTCCCGCCTGAGGAAACGATATGCTGAAAAAATGCGCCTTGGCCCTGGGGATGTGTGTCCTGTTAGGGGCGGTGTTCATGCTGTACGCCCGCCCGGACTTCATGGTTCAAATGGCAAACCAGGTCTGGGCCTGTTTCTAGTCGGCACCAGCAACACTATGCATACCCACGGCCACACGAACTCTCCCCCGCCAACCGCCTCCGCCTGGGTTCAGCGCTGGAGCCATCTGGTCATGCCAGGCGCCCGCATGCTGGACCTTGCCTGCGGCAGCGGCAGGCATCTGTTGTGGTTTGCGCAGCGCGGCTGTCAGGTCACCGGCGTGGACATTGACACCACGCAAGCACGGGGCGTAATGCCCAGCGCGCGGCTGCTGACGGCAGATATCGAGAATGGGCCTTGGCCCTTGATGGACCACAACACTGGCAGACCAGAGAAGTTTGACCTGGTGGTGGTGACCAACTACCTCTGGCGCCCGCTCATGCCAACCATTCTGGACAGCCTGGCCGAAGGTGGCGTGCTGATTTACGAGACCTTTGCCGCCGGCAATGAAACGGTGGGTAGACCGGCACGTCCGGACTTCCTGTTGCGGCATGGCGAGCTGCTGGATGTGTGCAAACAGCTGCACATCGTGGCCTTTGAGAACGGCTTTGTGGCTCCACCTGAGCGCTTTGTGCAGCGGGTGGTTGCCATCAACACCCCCCACAGCGGTGCACCCGACAGCCCCGTGGCGCGTTATGCACTCTAGGTAAAATGAATTTTTATTGAATCAACTCCCGCCATGAACGCTTCTAAAGGCCCGATCCGGGGCAGCATCGTCGCTCTTATTACCCCGATGCTGGATGACGGCTCGGTGGACTACCCCGCACTGCGCAAGCTTATTGATTGGCACATTGCGGAGGGTACGGACTGCATCGGCGTGGTGGGCACCACCGGCGAATCCCCCACCGTGAGTGTGGAAGAGCACTGCGAAATCATCCGCGTGTCAGTCGAACAATCCGCCGGCCGGGTACCCATCATGGCAGGCTGCGGCGGCAACTCCACCCGCGAAGCCATCGCACTGGCCAAGTTCGCCAAAGGCGTGGGAGCAGACTGCCAATTGCAGGTCGTTCCCTACTACAACAAGCCCACACAAGAAGGCCAGTTCCAGCATTTCAAGGCGATCGCAGAGGCGGTGGACCTGCCGGTCGTCTTGTACAACGTGCCGGGCCGCTCGGTGGCCGATATGGCCCATGACACCGTACTGCGCCTGAGCCAGGTGCCGGGTATCGTCGGCATCAAAGAAGCCACCGGCAATATTGAACGCGCCCAGTGGCTGATCAAAGACGCGCCCGAAGGCTTTTCGATTTACAGCGGCGATGACCCGACCGCGGTCGCACTCATGTTGTGCGGCGGGCATGGCAATGTGAGCGTGACGGCCAACGTAGCCCCCCGGCTGATGCATGAGCTCTGCGTGGCCGCCATGTCGGGCGATGTCCCGCGGGCGATGGCCATCCAAATGAAGCTGCTGCCGGTTCACAAGACCTTGTTTATCGAGTCCAACCCTATTCCGGTGAAATGGGCTGTGTCGCGCATGGGCTTGTGCCACCCTGCCCTTCGCCTGCCCCTGACCCCATTGACCGAAGCCAGCCAACCCGCACTCGAGCGCGCCATGCAGTCCGCCGGACTGATCTGAGCGACCGCCGCATTTTTTTGAGGATATCCGTGAATTCCATTTCCAAAGTTGTTCTGCTCGGTGTGACCCTGGCCCTGGGCGCATGCGCTGCGCTTGAGACTGACAAGGTGGATTACCGGGCTACGGCCAAAGCGCCCAAACTGGACGTACCCCCTGACCTCACCCAATTGAGCAAAGACACGCCTTACAGCGTGGTGGGTGGCGCGGTTTCGGTCAACGCATCCAAGGCCGGCACGGCTGAAACCTCGAAAACCGCGATTGCCGCGACATCGGTGGGCGACGTGCGCATCGAGCGCACCGGCAACCAGCGGTGGCTGGTGGTCAACCGCCCGGCCGACAAGTTGTGGGAGCCGGTGAAAGAGTTCTGGCAGGAAAACGGCTTTCTGCTGGCCTTGGACCAGGACAAGCTGGGCATCATGGAAACCGATTGGGCTGAGAACCGCGCCAAGATCCCGCAGGACTTCATCCGCGCCTCTCTGGGCAGGTTGCTGGACACCTTCTATTCCACCCCCGAGCGCGATAAATTCCGAACGCGTCTGGAGCGCGATGCGAGCGGCAACACCGAAATCTTCATCAGCCACCGTGGCATGGTCGAGGTATACACCACAGACCGCGTGGGCCAGACAGTCTGGCAGCCCCGCGCGGCAGACCCCGAGCTGGAGGCCGAATTCCTGCGCCGCCTGATGGTCAAGCTGGGTGTTTCCCAGGAGCAATCCAAGGCGCTGGTCGCCAACAGCACGCCCAAGCAAGTCGCATTGGTTGCCACCGTCAATGGTCATCCCGTCGTCCAGCTCGACGAGGGTTTTGACAGGGCCTGGCGTCGCACCGGCCTGGCGCTGGACCGCACCGGATTCACTGTGGAAGACCGCGATCGCAAGCAGGGGGTGTACTTTGTGCGCTATCAGGCCCTTACATCCGACGACACCGAGCCTGGATTCTTCAGCAAGCTATTTAGCGGCTCAAACAAGGCCACCGAAGCTACGAAGTTCCAGATCGCGGTGAAAAGTGCTGGCGACAAATCGACCGTCAGCGTTCTGGACACCAACGGCACGCCAGTCGGGTCTGACACCGCGCAGCGGATTGTGAAAATCTTGGCCGACGACATCCGGTAAGGGTGCGGGCAGGGTCCCGCGCGGCTGACAGGGGAAAAAAAACCACCTCGCGGTGGTTTTTTTTCGTCTGCAAGAAATTACTTCTTGGCAGGCTCAGCGGGAGCTGCTGCTGCGGGGGCAGCGGGGGCAGCGGCTGCAGCAGGAGCTTCAGCAGCGGGAGCTGGGGCGGCGGCTGCGGGAGCAGCAGGCGCTTCAACAGCCGCAGGAGCGGGTGCAGGGGCAGGAGCAGCGGCTTCTTCTTTTTTACCGCAAGCAGCCAAAGCAGCAGCAGCGATCAGAGCTGCCAAAACGAGAGACTTGTTCATTTGTAAATACTTTATGTAGTGAGTTAACGAAACAATTTCCGGAAATTGTCTGGGTAGCAAGCTGCCCAGCCCTGGCAGAAAGCATTCGATCTCTTTCCGCCAGCGCGATGAAGTATACAAGGCACAAATGGACACTTAAGGGTTAACCCTTTATGGCCGTCAACGCACCACTGCAGTGCCCAGTCAGTCCTCGACATGCAACCATCCGGCATCGCACCAGTCCTGCACCAACTCCAAGGCGCCGGCACTCAAACGGCGCACCTCTAGAGCACTCAAGCTACGCTGATCGGCCAGTCGCCGCATCAGCCGGGCATCCCGCCCGGCCGCAAGAAAACTCTCGCCATTGATGAAAACATGGTGCTCGTCATAGAGCATGCGGCTGCGCCGGTCTAAACGGATGGCGCCATCCGCGGCGCGACCTTCCCCATCAAACCAAACCTGCGCTTTGGGCTCGCTCAGGTACTCACCCAAAGCGCGGGCAACGGATTTGGGATCCTTTAGCGCGGCATGCACGGCGGCTTGCGCAAACTCAAGCATCGCCGCTGGCATGGAACCACTGCCTTCCACCGCCGGCTGCTTGGGGTCGGAGTAGAGCGTGGCGGGCAGGTCTTCGGCGGCCTGCTCGGAGAGCCGCTGCAGCAATTCCTGCGCCAGCTCGGCCTGCGAGGGCGCGCGGAATCCAATGGAATAGGTCATGCAGTCGCCCTCGGCAATGCCGTCATGGGCATATTTGGGCGGCAAATAAAGCATGTCGCCGGGTTCGAGAACGAACTCTTCCTCGGGCTCGAAATTCGCCAATATTTTGAGTGGCAAATCTTCCCGCAGAGACAAATCTTTTTGTCGCCCGATGCGCCAGCGGCGACGGCCGTGGGCCTGCAAGAGGAACACGTCGTAACTGTCGAAGTGGGGCCCTACGCCGCCCTGGTCGGTGGCGTAGCTGATCATCACATCGTCCAGCCGCGCGTCGGGAACAAAGCGGAATTGGTTGATCAGCCCATGCATGCGTTCGTCATGCAGGTCCACGCCTTGCACCAGCAGGGTCCAGCCGGCTTGCTTGAATGGCGGAATCGCTTTACGGCCGAAGGGGCCTTGTTTGAACTTCCAGCCAGAGCCTTTGCCGCTGAGGTCTTGCACGACCAAACGCGACTCCACATCTTCCTGGGCGGCGAGGTCCATCAGCTCAATACGCTCGAGGATGGGCGCAAAGCCGGGAATGGCTTGCCGGATGAGCAATGGCTTTTTTTGCCAATAGCGTTGCATGAAAGTGTGCGGGCTGATGCCGCCGAGCAGCTGGAGTGGATCTTGGATGTTCATGGGACAATTCTCGCCTATGGAAATCACCACACCTTGCGTCGTTGCCCTTACCTGGACGCTGAAAGACACACTGGGCGAGGAACTGGACGTTTTGGACGAGCCGGTTGAATTTTTACTGGGCGGCAATGACCTGCTGCCATCTATCGAAACCGCGCTACAAGGTCACTTCGCCGGTGACAAAGTGCAACTGCAAATCGAGCCGGACCAGGCCTTTGGGGACTTCAACGACCAGCTGATTTTTCTGGAGCCGCGCGCATTGTTTCCCGCCGACTTGCAGGAGGGCCTGACCATGGAAGGCTATGCGTTGCCCGAGGGCTGCAACCCCGACGCGCCCAAAGACGCGCTCTACGCTGTGACCGACATTTACCCTGAGCATGTGGTGCTGGATGGCAACCACCCCCTGGCCGGCATTGCCATCCGGCTGCAGATGAAGATTGAGTCGGTGCGCGAAGCCACTGACGAAGAAGTAAACGCCGGCACCTTGGGCACGGGCTTCTTTCGAGTCCAGGCCCCGCACAAACACGCGCCTGGCAACGACCACCTGCACTAACCGCAATCCGGAGCTACAGGGGCTGAGGCTTGGGGCGCCGGACTCGCACCGGGCCCGTGCCCGAAAGCCGGCTCAGGCCTTTCCGGTAGAGCCGTAGCCCCCTTCGCCGCGCTGTGACGCGGGAAACTCGCTCACCACATGAAACTGCGCCTGCACCACCGGCACGATAACCAGTTGGGCAATGCGCTCCATCGGCTCGATGGTGAACGGCACCTCGCTGCGGTTCCAGGCGCTCACCATGAGCTGCCCCTGGTAGTCGCTATCAATCAATCCCACCAGATTTCCCAGCACGATGCCGTGTTTGTGACCCAGCCCTGAGCGCGGCAGGATGAGGGCGGCGTAGGCCGGGTCTTGCAAATACATGGCAAGCCCGGTGGGCACCAGCTGCCATGCGTTGGGAGCCAACACCAGCGGTGCGTCCAGGCAAGCCCGCAAGTCCAGCCCCGCGCTGCCGGGCGTGGCGTAGGCGGGAAGGTTGTCCTGCAGGCGGGGATCGATAATTTTGACGTCGATTTTCATGGGGATTTTTCAGTGGGAATTCAGACGCCTGGCAATTTCAGCGACCAACTGCCGGGCCAGGTGGAGTTTGCTGTTGCGGGGCAGCTCGGTCGCGCCGTTTGCGTCTACCAGCAGCAGGGCATTGTCATCTTGGCCAAAAGTGGCTGGCCCCAGGTTGCCCACCAGCAGCGGCACGCTTTTGCGCAGCCGCTTGGCGGTAGCGTGCATCAGCAGATCGTGGCTTTCCGCGGCAAAGCCCACACAAAACAAGGCCCCCTCGGCCGCGCGGGGCGATGCAGCCACCTCGGCCAGGATGTCGGGGTTTTCTACAAACACAAGCTCCGGAGCCGGACCGCTACCATCTTTTTTGATTTTGTGCGGTGACTCAGCGGCAGGCCGCCAGTCGGCCACCGCCGCCGTTGCTATAAAAATGCTAGCTGTCTGCGCATATTCCACGGCGGCTGCATGCATATTGAGCGCTGATTTCACATCGAAACGACGCACTCCCCGCGGAGTCGGCAGAGCCACCGGGCCGGCGATCAGACTCACCTCGGCGCCGGCTTCGTGCGCGGCACGCGCGATGGCAAAGCCCATCTTGCCGCTCGAGAGATTGCTGATGCCGCGTACCGGGTCTATGGCTTCAAAAGTCGGCCCCGCGGTGATAACGACCTTGTGCCCGGACAGCAGCTTGGGCTGAAAAAAAGCCGACAACTCTTCGAGCAATTCATCAGGCTCCAGCATGCGCCCGTCGCCGGTCTCGCCGCAGGCTTGGTCGCCATTGCCGACCCCGAGCACGTGCGTGCCGTCCGCGCGCAGTTGCGCGAGATTTCGTTGGGTTGCGGGATGCGACCACATTTCACGGTTCATGGCCGGAGCGATGATCAAAGGCACCTTGTCGATCGGGCGGGCCAGGCACATCAGGCTCAACAAATCATCCGCCCGCCCGTGCAGCAGTTTGGCCATGAAGTCGGCGCTGCAAGGCGCAATCAAGATAGCGTCAGCTTCCCGACTGAGGTTGATGTGGGGCATGTTGTTCCGCTCCCGCGCGTCCCACTGCGAGTCATACACCGGCCGGGTGCTCAGGGCCTGCATGGTCACCGGCGTGATGAACTGGGCGGCCGCCTCGGTCATCACCACCTGCACGGTGGCGCCCTGCTTGACCAGCGCGCGGCACACCTCCGCCGCCTTGTAGCAGGCAATGCCGCCCGTCAACCCCAGAACTATGTGCTTACCGTGAAGATCCATGTCATGCTCGCAATGTGGAGGCCGCCTGATGGATGGCGTCGCCCCAGTCCGCCGCAATGTAGCAGACGCCTATAATTTGGCTTTACCACCTCATCGAACCGCAAGGTTCGCCCCTGACATGACCAAATTTGTCTTCGTCACCGGCGGTGTGGTGTCCTCCCTCGGCAAGGGAATCGCCTCAGCCTCCCTCGCTGCGATCCTCGAATCGCGGGGCTTGACAGTCACCCTCATCAAGCTCGATCCCTACCTCAACGTCGACCCCGGCACCATGTCCCCGCTGCAGCACGGCGAGGTTTTTGTAACCGACGACGGCGCCGAAACCGACCTCGACCTCGGCCATTACGAGCGTTTCATTGAAACGCGCATGCGCAAGACCAACAACTTCACCACCGGGCAAATTTACAAAAGCGTGCTCGACAAAGAGCGGCGTGGCGACTACCTGGGTAAAACGGTGCAGGTCATTCCGCACGTCACCAACGAAATCCAGGAATTCGTCAAACGCGGCGCCCGCTTTGGTGAGCCTGACGCAGTGGACGTAGCCATTGTTGAAATCGGCGGCACAGTGGGCGACATCGAGTCCCTGCCGTTTCTGGAGGCGGTGCGCCAGATGAGCCTCAAGCTCGGCGCCAACAACAGCGCGTTTGTGCACTTGAGCTATGTGCCCTGGATTGCCGCGGCAGGCGAACTCAAGACCAAACCCACCCAGCACACCGCCAAGCAACTGCGTGAAATCGGCATCCAGGCCGACGCCCTGCTCTGTCGGGCTGACCGTCCGATTCCGGATGAAGAACGCTCCAAGATTTCGTTGTTCTCCAACGTGCCCGAATGGGGCGTGATCTCGATGTGGGACGTAGACACCATCTACAAAGTGCCCCGCATGCTGCACGAGCAGGGATTGGATGGCCTGATTTGCGATAAGCTGCGCCTGAACACGCCGCCCGCCAACCTCAAGCGCTGGGACGATCTGGTCTACGAGACCGAGCACCCCCGCGGCGAAGTCACCATTGCCATGGTGGGCAAATATGTCGACCTCACCGACAGCTACAAGTCGGTCAACGAGGCCCTGCGCCACGCCGGCATGAAAAACCATGTGCGGGTCAAAATTGAGCACGTGGATTCGGAAACCATCGACAGCAACAGCGTGAGTCAGCTCGCAAAGTACGACGCGATTCTGGTGCCCGGCGGATTCGGCAAGCGCGGCATCGAAGGCAAGATCAGCACCGCGCGCTTTGCCCGCGAAAACAAAGTGCCCTACCTCGGCATCTGCCTGGGAATGCAAGTGGCCACCATCGAATTTGCCCGCCACGTGGCAGGCTTGAAGGAAGCCAACAGCACCGAATTCGAGCCCGACAGTCCCAACCCGGTGATTGCCCTGATCACCGAATGGAGAGACGCCGACGGAACCATCAAAACCCGCGATGCGAATTCCGACCTCGGTGGCACCATGCGCCTGGGTGCGCAGAGTTCTGACGTCGCCAAGAACACTCTGGCCCACCGCATCTACGGCGATGTGGTTACCGAGCGCCACCGCCACCGGTATGAGGCCAACGTGAATTACCTCGACACCCTGCGCGCATCGGGATTGATAATTTCGGCCCTGACCCAGCGCGAGCAGCTCACGGAAATCGTGGAGCTCCCGCAGGACGCGCACCCTTGGTACGTGGGCGTGCAATTCCACCCCGAATTCAAGTCCACCCCATGGGACGGCCATCCCCTGTTCAATGCCTTCATCAAGGCAGCAGTCGACTACCAGGGCGGCGGTAAAAATTTAAAGGCGGTTGCGTGATGAAACTTTGCGGCTTCGACGTTGGCTTGGATCAACGCTTCTTCCTGATTGCCGGCACCTGCTCCATCGAGGGGCTGGAAATGTCCATTGATGTGGCCGGCCGGCTCAAAGAAATTTGCGCACCGCTGGGCATTCCGCTGATTTACAAGGGCTCCTTCGATAAGGCCAACCGCTCCTCCGGCACCAGCAGGCGCGGCGTTGGCCTGGACGCGGGCTTAAAAATCCTGGACGAGGTCCGCCGCCAGCTCCAGCTACCCATCCTGACGGACGTGCACGATGAGTCCCATGTCGCGGCTGTTGCCAGTGTGGTGGATGTGATGCAGACACCCGCCTTCTTGTGTCGGCAAACGGATTTCATCCGCGCTGTCGCCCAATCGGGCAAGCCGGTGAACATCAAAAAAGGCCAGTTTCTCGCCCCATGGGACATGAAAAATGTCATCGACAAGGCGCGCGCCGCAGCCGAAGAAGTCGGCTTGCCCCCCGACCGCTTTCTGGCCTGCGAACGCGGCGTGAGCTTTGGCTACAACAACCTGGTGGCCGACATGACCAGCCTGGCCGAGATGCGCAAGTCCGGCGCGCCGGTGGTGTTCGATGTGACCCACTCCGTTCAGAAGCCAGGCGGTCTTGGCTCCAGCAGCGGCGGCGCGCGCGACATGGTGCCTGTGTTGGCCAGAGCCGGCGTGGCGGCAGGTGTGGCAGGCCTCTTTATGGAGACCCATCCCCACCCCTCCGAAGCCTGGTCTGACGGCCCGAACGCTGTGCCACTGCACCACATGAAGGCCCTGCTCGAAACCCTGGTGGCGCTGGATTCCGTCACCAAAACAACCCCGCTCCTGGAAAACAACTTCCAGTGAACGGATGCATGATGAACCGTGACGTTTTTTGTTTGTGTGTTTTTGAACTTGAAAGAAACTAATGAGCGCAATTGTTGACATCGTCGGCCGCGAAATCCTGGACTCCCGCGGTAATCCCACCGTTGAATGTGATGTGCTGCTGGAATCGGGCACCATGGGCCGCGCGGCCGTGCCCTCCGGCGCATCCACCGGCTCGCGCGAAGCCATCGAACTGCGCGATGGTGACAAAAGCCGCTACCTCGGCAAGGGCGTGCTCAAGGCGGTTGAACACATCAACACTGAAATCTCAGAAGCCGTGCTGGGCCTCGACGCCTCGGAACAAGCCTTTCTGGACAAGACCCTGATTGACCTCGACGGTACCGAAAACAAGTCACGCCTGGGCGCCAATGCCATGCTGGCGGTGTCGATGGCCGTGGCCCGCGCTGCTGCCGAAGAAGCCGGCCTGCCCCTCTACCGCTACTTCGGCGGCATGGGCAGCGTGCAAATGCCGGTACCCATGATGAACGTCATGAACGGCGGCGAGCACGCCAACAACAACCTAGACCTCCAAGAGCTGATGATCATCCCCGTGGGAGCGCCCAGCTTCCGCGAAGCCCTGCGCTGGGGCGCCGAAGTCTTCCACGCGCTCAAGAAAATCCTGCACGACCAGGGCATCAGCACCGCCGTGGGCGACGAAGGCGGCTTTGCCCCTAATGTGGCCAACCATGAAGCCGCGATCCAAATGATCCTCCAAGCGATTGACAAGGCCGGCTACACAGCGGGCGAGCAAATCGCGCTGGGCCTGGACTGCGCCGCGTCCGAGTTTTACAAAGGCGGGAAGTACGAGCTCGAAGGCGAAGGCCTGAGCCTGACCGCCCAGGAATGGACCGACATGCTTGCCACCTGGGTCGACAAGTACCCCATCATCAGCATCGAAGACGGCATGGCCGAAGGCGACTGGGATGGCTGGAAAGTCCTTACCGACCGCCTGGGCAAGAAGGTGCAAATCGTCGGAGACGACCTGTTCGTCACCAACACCAAGATCCTGAAAGAAGGCATCGAGAAGGGCATCGCCAACTCCATCCTGATCAAGATCAACCAGATCGGCACCCTGTCCGAGACCTTCGCTGCGATTGAGATGGCCAAGCGCGCCGGCTACACCGCCGTCATCAGCCACCGCTCGGGCGAAACCGAGGACTCCACCATCGCCGACATCGCGGTGGGTACCAACGCCGGCCAAATCAAGACCGGCTCGCTCAGCCGCTCCGACCGCATGGCCAAATACAACCAGCTGCTGCGCATCGAAGAAGACCTCGGCGAAGTGGCTGTGTACCCTGGCCGCGCTGCCTTCTACAACCTGCGTTAAGCACGACCCGAGACCGAACCACTGCCATGGGAAACCGCTGGGTCCCTGCCGTTTTGATCGCCTTGCTGCTGATCATTCAGGGGCAGTTGTGGTTCGGTCGAGGGAGCCTTCCCAATGTCGCGATGCTCTCGCAACAGCTGGACGACCAGAAGCAGCGCAACACGCAGGCGCTGCAGGCCAACGAGCGGCTGGAAGCCGAAATCCACGACCTCAAAGAGGGGCTGGAGATCGTGGAAGAAAAGGCGCGCTCGGAATTGGGTATGGTCAAGGCGAACGAAATTTACGTTCAGATTGCCCGCTAACGCTACGCGCATGCCGTGAAAATCGCCATCCTCGGCGCGGAGTCCACCGGCAAAAGCACCCTGAGCGACGGACTGGCGCAAGCGCTCACCGAGGCCGGTTCAGCCGCCACCGCGGTGGATGAATACCTGCGCGAATGGTGCCTTGCCCACAAGCGCACGCCGCGCGCGGCAGAGCAAGCCGCAATTGCCTATGAACAGGCACGCCGTGTCGATACCGCAACCGGCATTGTTGTGGCAGACACTACGCCCCTGATGACCGCGGTTTACAGCGATGTTCTGTTTGCCGATGGCAGCCTTTACCCGATGGCCCTGGCCCATTTGGCAAGCTTCACCCATGTGTTGGTCACTGCGCTGGACTTACCCTGGGTGGCCGATGGCTATCTGCGGGACGGCCCCGCGGGGCAGTCGGCCATTCACGAGCGCCTGAAGGCGGTGCTCGAGCAGAACAACATCGCGCACGCCATGGTGTACGGCCGGGGCGAGCAGCGCCTGCGGGCGGCGTGGGCGGCCGTCATGCCGCAGACCGAAGGTGCAGATGCGGAGTCGCGAACCTACCAGCGCTGGATGTCGGGCTGTGAAAAATGCTCAGACTCCGCCTGCGAACATAAGCTTTTTCAGGGTCTCACCACAGGCGCGTGAGCGTCTTATCCGGCCTTAATGCGGGCCCGCATTGCCCTGGAGCAACTGCGCCGCGTCGGTAAACAACTGCGCCGCGTCCACCGCGTCAAAGCGGTACTGCACGCCGCAAAACTCGCAGCCCACCTCAATGTCTTCGCGCTCTGACAAGATGCTCTGCGCCTCTTCGCGCCCGAGGCTGACAATCATTTTTGCCACCCGTTCGCGACTGCAACTGCAAGCAAAACGCGGCGCGCTCGGACCTATCAGCGGCTCAAACCGGGTCAGCGGCTCTTCCCAGAACAGGCGGTGCAAGACCGTATCCACATCCAGCTGCAGCAGCTCCTCGGCCTTCAGGCTGCGGGCCAGAATGGCGATGCGGTTGTAGTGTTCGTTGAGCCCGATCTGGTCTTCGTTGTCGCGCGAGACCATGCTGCCCGCCAGATTGCCCGCGCCAGCCATCGGCAGTCGCTGAATCAGCAAACCGGCCGCCACATTGCCATCGGCCGCCAGCACCAGCGTGGTGTCGAGCTGCTCGCTTTGCAGCATGTAATGCTCCAACACCTCGCTGATACGCTCCAGCGGCTGGCCCGCGTCGTCAAACAAAGGCACCACGCCCTGGTAAGGCTGCTGCCCGGGAAACTTGGCTTTCGGATCCAGGGTGATGGCGCAACGGCCCTGGCTGGTGCGGTTGACCATGCCGCTCAACGACAAGCCCGCAGCCACCTCGCCCACCACCGTGGCGGTGGAGCGAAAACTGAAGTCCGGCTGCATCTCCGATACCACCAGCTTGAGGGGCCCGTCGCCAAAAATCTGCAGCACCAATGCGCCGTCAAACTTGATATTGGCCTGCATCAGGGCGGCAGCCGCCGTGATCTCACCCAACAGCGCTTGCACCTCTGCGGGGTAAGCGCCGTGCTCGGAGTTCGAGGCGCGGCGGCGCAAAATTTCCTGCCACGCATCCGTCAGGCGGACGATGGCGCCGCGCACGGGCAAGCCATCAAACAAAAACTTGTGCAGCTCAGACATGCACCTACTCCCAAAAAATGAGGCCCCATGCGGGCCGGCAACTAGGCGATCTTTTTCAGGCCTGCGTTGTAACGCTGGGCGTTGGCCACATAGTGGCGCGCGCTGGCAAACAAGTTTTGCTTTTGCTCGTCGGTCAAATCACGCACAACCGTCGCAGGCCGGCCCATGATCAGGCTGCCGTCGGGGAATTCCTTGCCCTCGGTCACCAGCGAGCCGGCTCCGACCAGGCAGCTCTTGCCGATGCGCGCGCCGTTCAACACCACCGCGCCGATGCCGATCAGCGAGCCATCGCCCACGGTGCAACCGTGCAGCACCACCTGATGCCCCACGGTGACGTTATCGCCAATGGTCAGCGGCTTGTCTTTGTCGACATGCAGCACGCTGGCGTCTTGAATGTTGGTGCCTGCGCCAATACGAATGGCCGCAGTGTCTCCACGCAACACCGCCCCGAACCAGACGTTGGAATCCTCACCCAGCTCCACATTGCCAATCACCGTGGCGCTGTCAGCCACCCAAGCGCCGGGCGCGAGCACTGGCGCCACACCATCGAGTTGATAAATTGCCATTGCTGCCCCTCCGGCCTGGAAAACTAGAATTGTAAAGATGGAACTCCGAGCCCTTGCCCTTGCCGCCTACACGACCGCATCCCCCCACGCCAAAGCGCATGCGGCCTTGTCGCTGGGGGCGCTGGTGGAAACGGCGACTGTGGATACCGAGCTGCTCATAAAGCACGCATCGGGCCCCGGCCGGCCCGAACGCCCCGCACTGGTGGAGCACACCGCCGTGCCCCGGCGCTCGCCCTTTACCGCCACGGGGCATGCGGCCTTGATGCATTCGATTGCGCACATCGAGTTCAACGCCATCGACCTGGCGCTGGATTGCATCTGGCGCTTTGCCGGGCTGCCGGAATCCTTTTACCGCGACTGGGCGCATGTTGCCAGCGAGGAGGCTAAGCATTTCATGATGCTCGAGACGCACCTTCAAACGCTGGGCCACCTTTATGGCGACTTTGCAGCGCATACGGGCCTTTGGACCATGTGCGACAACACGGCACAGGATGTGGTGGCACGCATGGCACTGGTGCCCCGCACCCTGGAGGCGCGGGGGCTGGACGCCACGCCGCTCATTCAGGCCAAGCTCGCCAAAGTAGGAACGCCACAGGCGCTGGAGGCGCAAGGCATTTTGCAGGTCATCCTTGACGACGAAATCGGCCATGTAGCGACCGGCAACCGCTGGTACCGCTGGCTGTGCCACATGCACCAGCGCGATGCCGACGCTTTTTACGCCCAGGCCGCCCTGCGGCACGGCGCCCCGCGGCCCAAGCCGCCGTTGAACACCGCAGCCCGCATGGCAGCCGGCTTTACCGCTCAAGAGATGGCCAGGCTCCACGCGGAATGCGGCACCGCCACGCCTGATGTGTCACAACTGCCGACCTAGAATGCGGCTCCCCTATTGAGCTGCTCTGATGATCTCCCTGAAAGCTGCCCCATGACCACCTCCGTAGCGCGGCAAGCCATCGTGAACGATGCGAAGGAAATCGTCGCGTACGAGCTGTTTAACCGCAGCGTCTCCGAGCACGCCCACACCGCCTCGACCGACGCCCAGGCGCTCTTTAATTTGCTCACCCTGAGTGACGGCGAAACGCAAGTTGGCAAGACCTTGCTGTTCATCAACTGCACCCACGACAGCCTGTCCGGCGGCCACCTGGACCTGGTCGCGCCTGAGCATGTGGTGTTGGAGATTCCGCCCCTCTCGCATGCGCAGTTTGACCAGATTGATCTACGCCTGCCTGCGCTGCAAAGTACGCAGGCCCGCGGCTTCAAGCTGGCGTTTGACCACACCGTAATGGCTCCGTCGTACGAGTCGTGGTTGCCCCTGGCCGCCTACATCAAGCTCGATGTGAGCTTCTTGACCGGGCCCGCACTGGCCTCATTGGTTCAGATGGCGCGCAGCAAAACTACGGCACAACTGATAGCAGAGAAGGTGGAAACCGAAGAGCAATTCACCCGGCTCAAGGCACTGGGTGTGACGCTTTTTCAGGGCTACTGGTTTGCCAAGCCCACCCTGATTGAGGGCCAGTCCCTGCGGCCCTCGCAGGCGGCCATACTTCAGCTGATTGATCTGGTGCGCAAGCAGGCCAGCACGGCCGACATCGAAGAAGTCCTCAAGCGCGACCCCACACTGTCGTTCAACCTGCTGCGCTTCATCAACTCGGCTGGATTTGGCTTGCAGACCGAGGTCACTTCGTTCAAGCACGCGGTCATGCTGCTGGGGCTGAAGAAACTCTTTAAGTGGGCTGCCCTGCTGATGACCACCTCCGCCAACAGCGGCGTGGCACCTGCGGTCGGCACCACTGCCGTGGTGCGCGGGCGGCTGATGGAATTGCTGGCAGCCGAAACCCTGCCCCCTGAAGACTGCGACCACGCCTTTGTGATTGGCGTTTTTTCACTGCTTGACAGTCTGCTGGGCATGTCCATGGAAGCCGCCCTGGCCAACTTACCCCTTCCGCAGGTCGTGAGCGACGCGCTGCTGCACCGCAGCGGGCCCATGTCCGAGTATTTGAAGCTCGCATTGGCCTGTGAAAGTGGCGACGACCTGGCCTTCGCCGACAGCGCCCGGACGCTGCAACTGACCGACCGACAAATCAACTGGGCCCACCTGCAAGCGCTGGCCTGGGCCGAAACCCTCGGGCAGGAATAGACGGCCCAACCCGCCCCGCATCGGCCTGTCAGCCCCTGGGGTGATGCCGGGCGTGCAGCGAGGCCAGCCGGTCCCGCGCGATATGGGTGTAGATCGTGGTGGTGGAAATATCTGCATGCCCCAGCAGCATCTGCACCGAGCGCAAGTCCGCGCCGTGGTTGAGCAGATGCGTGGCAAACGCATGGCGCAAGGTATGCGGAGAAAGGGGCACCCGGACGTCCGCCCGCAGGGCATAGCGCTTGACTAGCCCCCAGAACATCACCCGGCTCATCGCGCTGCCTGCCTTCATGCCCCGCGCGGTCACAAACACATCGGCACTCTGGCGGCCCGCCAGCAGCTCCGCCCTCGGGCCCGCCAGATAGCGCTGCAGCCAGAGCGCGGCCACCTCGCCAAAAGGCACCAGCCGCTCTTTGGAGCCCTTGCCGGTCACGCGCAACACGCCCTCATTGAGGCCGAGCTGCACCATGCGCAGGCCCACCAGCTCACTGACCCGCAGGCCGCTGGCATACATCAGCTCCAGCATGGCCTTGTCCCGAAGGCCCAGCGCAGTGTCGATATCGGGCGCATTCAAGAGCGCCTCCACCTGCGCCTCGCTCAACACCTTGGGCACCCGCAGGGCCTGCTTAGCGGCCTGCATCTTCAGGGTGGGGTCCGCGCTGATGCGTCCTTCCCGCAAGGCCCAGCGGAAAAACCGCTTGAACACCGTTAAGCGCCGGTTGGCGGTAGTGGCCTTGCTCTCGCTGTGGCGGAAGGAAAAATAGGCCTGCAAGTCGGCCTCTTGCGCGTGCAGCAGGGGCTTGCCCTTCAAAAACTGCGCGAACATCGCCAGATCGCGCCGGTAGGCCTGCAGGGTATTTTTCGAGAGTCCTTCTTCGAGCCAGAGAGCGTCGACGAAGCCGTCAATCGACGGGTCTAAGGCGCTCGCGCCCTCATCCCCTGCGGCCTTGCGCGCTGCCATACCGTGGCGTCAATCCAGCTTGAGCTTGGCCGAGTCCACCACCTTCTGGTAAGTCTCGAATTCGGCCTTGATTTGCGCCGCGAACTGCTCGGGTGAGTTACCCACCACCAGCGAGCCGGTGTCTTCAATGCGCTTACGAATGGCCGGATCTTCCAGCACCTTGCGCACGCCGGCATTCACCTTGTCGACCACGTCCTTCGGCAGGCCCTTGGGGCCGTAGATGCCATAAAACGCCATGCGGTTGACCGGCTCCAGCCCCACCTCCTTGAAGGTTGGCACGTTGGGCATCTGGCTCAGGCGCTGCGGCGCTGCCACCACGATGGCGACGAGCTTGTTCGAGGTAATAAATGGCAAGGCCGACGGCAGGTTGTCAAAAATCATGGGGACTTGGCCGCCCACGGTGTCGTTGAGCGCGGGGCCGGCGCCGCGGTAGGGAATGTGGGTGATGTAGGTGCCGGTCAGGCTCTTAAAGAGCTCGGTCTGCATGTGCCCGATGCCGCCGGTGCCCGAAGAGGCGTAAGAGTGTTTTCCCGGGCTCTTCTTTAGCTCGGCCAGGAATTCCTTGTAGTCCCGGGCAGGAAAGCTGGGGTGCACTGCTATCACATTAGGAGTGGCCGCCACATTGATGATGGGGGTGAAGTCGGTCAAAGGGTTGTAGGGGTTCTTGGGGTTGATGGCAGGGTTGGAGGCCACGGTAGACACCGTGGCAATGCCTAGCGAGTAGCCATCGGGCGCGGCCTTGGCCGTTTCATTGGCGCCCACCACGCCGCCGCCGCCGGCTTTGTTTTCCACCACCACGCTCTGCCCCAGCACCTTGCCCAGCGGGTCGGCAATCACACGGGCGATGATGTCGGTCGTGCCGCCGGGCGCAAAGGGCACCTGCAGCTTGATGGGTCTGTTCGGGTAGTTTTGCGCCGAAGCCAGGCCGGATGAGGCCAGCAGCGCCATGGACAATAAGATGTGACGGTTCATTGCGGGTTCCTTTCGATTGCCGGGTTGCGCTGGTCAGCGCTGAGCCCCCATGGTAAGGGGCTTGCTTCATGCGGGTCTATACGGTGGAACCACTAGTGGGTACCCGCCCGGGGTGGGCTGGTATCCTCGCGCCGGTGAATTACGCGCAGCTCCTGTTTCCGGACTTTTCTCTCATCCTGCTGGGCTACCTCGTATGCCGCTACACCCAGCTCAACCGCGCCTTGTGGGAGAAGGTGGAGTCGCTGGTGTATTACCTGCTCTTTCCGGTGCTGCTGTTTCACTCGATTGTGAAAAGCCCGCTGGATCTGGGGCTGGCCTCCAAGCTGATGGCGGCCGGTTGGACGCTCGGGCTGGTCGGCATCGCGCTGGCCTACCTGCTGCCGCACCTGCCGGTGCTGCGGCATTACATGCCCGGGCGCGACCACGCCGCCAGCGCGCAGATTGCGTTTCGTTTTAACTCCTTTATCGGCCTGGCCATTGCCGAGCGACTGGCGGGGCCGCAGGGCCTGCAGCTGATTGCGGTGCTGATCGGGGTGTGCGTGCCCTTGTTCAATGTGGCGGCGGTGTGGCCTATGGCGCGCCATGCGCAGCGCGGTTTTGCTGCAGAGCTCATCCGCAACCCGCTCATCCTTGCCACCGTCGGCGGGCTCGTCTGCAACCTGGCCGGCTTTCGGATGCCCGACTGGCTGGAGCCAACGGTGACACGCCTCGGCGCGGCGTCGCTGGCGATGGGGCTGATGGCCGCGGGTGCGGGCATGCAGATTGGCGCCCTGGCGCGCGCCAAGACGCTGGCAGTCGCGGTGCTGTCCATCCGGCATCTGTTGTCGCCGGTGGTTGCGTGGTGGATTGCGCGGCTCTTTAGTCTGGATACCCTGCAGACCACCATCCTGCTGGCCTTCTCTGCCCTGCCCACCGCCTCCACCTGCTATGTGCTGGCAGCCCGCATGGGCTACGACGGAGCCTATGTGGCGGCGCTGGTCACGCTGTCCACCATCTTGGGCGTGGTGAGCCTGCCTTTTGCTTTGGGGGTTTTACAGGGGCTTTAAGCCGGGGCGGTGGCCGCGGCCATCGCCCACTCGACATGCTCCCGCACCACCGCGTCCGGGTGCGTGGTCCGGCGTTGCAGAGCTTGCAGCATGGCACTACGGGCGGTGCGGGCTTCGGCTTCGGGCAGGGCTTGCAGCGCGTCGGCGCGCAAGGCGTTGCCGATGGCCACTGCCACGTTGCGCAGCCAGCGGGTGTGTCCGATGCGGCGGATGGGGCTGCCTTCGGTCTGGGCCAGAAAGGTGTCTTCCGTCCAGTCCAGCAGGGTAGCGAGCTGCGGGGCCGACAGGCTGTGGCGCGCATCAAAGTCGGGCAAGGTGCTGCGTTGGGCGAACTTGTTCCAGGGGCAGACCAGCTGGCAATCGTCGCAGCCGTAGATGCGGTTGCCAATCAGCGGGCGCAGCTGCAGCGGAATGGGGCCGTCGTGCTCGATGGTGAGGTAGGAGATGCAGCGCCGCGCGTCCAGCCGGTGCGGGGCGACGATGGCGCCGGTGGGGCAGGCGCTGATGCAGGCGCTGCAGCTGCCGCAGTGGGCGTCCAGCGGCGCGGTGGCGGGCAGTGCGAGGTCGATGTAAATCTCACCCAAAAAAAACATGGAGCCCGCCTCGCGGTGCAGCAGCAGCGTGTGTTTGCCGCGCCAGCCCTGCCCGCTGCGCTGGGCCAGTTCAGCCTCTAGCACCGGGGCGCTATCGGTAAACACGCGGTAGCCCAATGGCCCCACATGGCCCGCCAGCCGCTCAGCCAGCTTTTGCAGCCGGCTGCGCATGACCTTGTGGTAGTCCCGCCCGCGGGCGTAGACCGAGACAATGCCCTCGTGCGGGCGCTGCAGGCGGGCCAGCTCTGCCCCGGCCCAATCCGGCGGGGTGTCGCGCGGCAAATAGTCCATGCGCGCGGTAATCACGCTCACCGTGCCGGGCACCAGCTCGGCAGGACGAGCGCGCTTCAGGCCGTGCTGGGCCATGTACGCCATGCCACCGTGGAAACCCTGCGACAACCAGGCCGATAATCCGGCCTCCGCGCTGGACAAATCCACACCGGCAACGCCAATTTGGGAGAATCCCAGTTCCCGGGCCCAGCCCTGCAACAAGGCGAGCAGCTGAGCGCTGTCGCCGTCACCGCCACATTGAGCCAAGTTTTGAGTGCTGTTGATCGTCACCGCCCCATTGTAGAAAGCGCCATCGGCAGCCCCTCGCTGCAGTGGGCGGGGGAGGAAGACACGGCCGCCTTTGCTGCGCACTGGGCCACGCGGCCCGAAATCCGCGACGCATTCATCGCCCTGCAAGGCGACCTGGGGGTCGGCAAAACCACCTTGGTGCGCCACCTGCTTCAGGCGCTGGGCGTGGCCGGGCGCATCAAGAGCCCGACCTACGCGGTGGTGGAGCCCTACGAGCTGCCCGGCCTGTCCATCTGGCATTTCGACTTCTACCGCTTCAGCGACCCGCGCGAATGGGAAGAGGCCGGCTTTCGCGACCTGTTCGCCAGCCCCGGCCTCAAGATTGCCGAATGGCCGGACAAGGCTGCGGGTATGTTGCCGGTGGCCGACGTGGTGGTGCAAATCCGCGCGCAGGACGACGCGAGCCGCGAGGTCTGGCTGCGCCCCGGCACCGCGCGGGGTACGGCACTGGTGCAGTCGGCGCTCTTTCATGCCGCCGAGGAGGCCCGCCGGTGAAGCGCCGCACCCTGCTGCAGGCCGGGGGCATGGTGCTGACGCTGGGCGCTGCCGAGCTGGCCCGGGGCGCGTCCATCATGACGGTGCGGGTCTGGCCGGCGCCGGAGTATTCGCGGGTGACGATTGAGTCGGACGCCTCGCTGAGCACCAAGCAATTGTTTGTGCCCAGCCCGCCGCGGCTGGCGGTGGATATTCAGGGCATCACCCTCAACCCCGCGCTCAAAGAGCTGGTTGCCAAGGTAAAGGCCGACGACCCCAACATTGCGGGCATCCGCGTGGGGCAGTTCGCGCCCGATATCGTGCGTCTGGTGGTGGACTTGAAGCACCCGATCCGCCCGCAGGTGTTCAGCCTGGCGCCGGTGGCGGCCTACCGGCACCGGCTGGTGCTGGACCTCTACCCGGTGGCCGAGGTGGACCCCCTGGATGCGCTGATCAACGAACGCGTGGCTGACGCCCGGGCGAACCCTGCAACCCCGGGCGCCGGGTCCGCCACCCAAGACCCGCTGGACGCCCTGATTGCGCAGCACATCCTGAAGCCGGGCGCGGTGGCGGCTACGCAGGCCCCCGGCAGCGCAGTGGGCCGCGCGACGGATGCTACAAAAAGTGGAGCTGCGCGCGCAGATACGGCGGGCGCTGAGGGCAGCACAGACCGCCTCATCGTCATCGCACTGGACCCCGGCCACGGCGGCGAGGACCCCGGCGCCATCGGCCCTGGCGGCACCCGCGAGAAAGATGTGGTGCTGAAGCTGGCGCATTTGCTGCGTGAGCGCATCAACGCCGGCAGCGTGAACGGCAACGCGATGCGCGCCTTCCTGACCCGCGACGGAGACTTCTTTGTGCCCCTCGGCACCCGGGTGCAGAAGGCGCGGCGGGTGCAGGCGGACCTGTTCATCAGCATCCACGCCGATGCCTTTTTTACGCCCGACCCGCAGGGCGCCAGCGTGTTCGCCCTCAGCCAGGGCGGCGCCTCCAGCAGCGCCGCGCGCTGGATGGCAAACCAGGAAAACAAGGCCGACACCGTGGGCGGGCTCAACGTCCAGGCCAAAGACGCCACCGTGCAGCGCGCCCTGCTGGACATGAGCACCACCGCCCAGATCAACGACAGCCTCAAGCTAGGCGGCAACCTGCTGGGCGAGATCAAACGGGTCGGCAAGCTGCACAAGCCGCGGGTGGAGCAGGCCTCGTTTGCGGTGCTGAAGGCACCCGATATTCCGAGCGTACTGGTGGAGGCTGCGTTCATCAGCAACCCGGTTGAAGAGGCGCGCCTCAATAGCGACGACTACCAGAACAAGCTGGCCGATGCGCTGATGCGCGGCATTCAGGCGTACTTCGCCAAGAACCCTCCGCTGGCCCGCAAGCGCACCACCAGCTAGGCGGCGGCCCCACGCGGCTTATGCGGGCTTTGCGCCCCGAGCGCGCAGTGCCCCGGCCACGACCACCAGGCCCGGCACCAGAATCATGGCCCAGATGATCTTGTCCAGATTCGCCTTCACCCAGGGGAAGCTGCCCAGAAAGTAGCCCGCTGCGCACACCCCCAGCACCCACAGGCAGCCGCCCACCACGTTGTACAGGGTGAATCTGGCGCGGTTCATGTGTGCCACGCCGCCCACAAAGGGCACGAAGGTGCGCAAGAACGGCATAAACCGCGCGGCAATGATGGTGAAACCGCCGTAGGTCTCGTAAAACGCGTGGGCTCGATCAAACGCCGCCTTGTTAAAGAAGCGGCTGTTTTCCCACTGAAAGACGCGGGGCCCGAAGTACCGCCCGACCGAGTAGTTGCATTGGTCGCCCAGCACCGCGGCCACCAGCATCAGGCCCGCCGCCAGCGGAAAGCTCAGCAGCCCCGCGCCACACATGGCACCCACTACAAACAACAGCGAGTCACCGGGCAGAAGCGGCATCACCACCAGACCGGTTTCTACAAAAATAATTGCAAACAGCAGGGCATAGACCCACATGCCGTAGGCCTGAACAAACAGCTCGAGGTGCTTGTCGACGTGGAGGATGAAATCAATGAGCTGGGCGAGTAGTTCCATGGGAGCCCATTATCCCCACCGCGACCCGGCGGCTGCGCGTCAGGCGAAAACGTTAAGCCGCGCGACTGCCTGTTTAAAGACCTGGAGGCTTCCAAACGCTGCG
>NZ_CAMCVG010000010.1 GCF_945881795.1 Rhodoferax sp. OV413 | reverse complement strand
GTATCGGTGTGCCGCGAATGGGCGCCCAAATCGGCCAGCTTCATGAGGGCTTTCGCCTCCATCTCCGCGGCGTGGTACTCGGCCTCATGCGCCAGCCTGGTGGCGCGCTCCGCATAGCGCTGGCGTGCTTGGTTGGCCTGATCCGGGCTCCACGCGGCCCAGCCGGTGCGCTCTTCGCTTGCGTTTTCCAGCTTGATGCAGTCCACCGGACACACCGGCAGGCAAAGCTCGCAGCCGGTGCACGCCGGTTCGATGATGGTGTGCATGCGCTTATTGCTGCCGATGATGGCATCGGTGGGGCAGGCCTTGATGCACAGGGTGCAGCCGATGCACCAGTCCTCGTCGACAAAAGCCACCAGGCGGGGAGCTTCGGTACCGAAAGCCGGGTTCAGCGGGATGACCGGCGCGCCGCTGATGGCCGCGAGCCGTTCAATACCAGCCGCGCCGCCGGGCGGGCATTGATTGATAGGGGCGCTGCCCTCGGCCATGGCCTGGGCGTAGGCCGCGCAGTCGGGGTAGCCGCAGCGGGTGCACTGGGTTTGGGGCAGTGCATCCAGCAGACGCTGCGCAAGCAGAGGCGCAGCCTGCGGCCGTTCACTCACTTGGCGCTGACAACCCGCTTGCTTGCTACCTTTTTTGTAGCTGCTGGCGCAGTCTTGGCGGGCGCCGAAGCGGTTTTTGTTGCGGGTTTTGGCGCAGTTTTTGCGGCTGCTTTTACGGGCGCTGATAGAGGCGCTGCCACCGCCCCGTTATGAGCGCGGATAAAGGCCTTGACTTCCGGGTACACCAGGTCGCGCCAACGGCGGCCGGAGAAGATACCGTAGTGGCCGGCTCCCTTGGCTTCAAAGTGCTGCTGTAGCGACTTAGGCACTCCGCTGCAGATGTCGTGCACTGCGCGTGTCTGGCCGGAGCCGGAAATATCGTCCAACTCACCTTCCACTGACAGCATAGCGGTGGTCTTGATGTCAGCGGGCTTCACGCGCTCGAGCTTTCCGTCTTCGTTTTGCACATCCCAGGTGCCGTTAACTAGCGCAAATTCCTGGAACACCACGCGGATAGTTTCGAGGTAGTAGTCCGCGTCCATGTCGAGCACGGCGTTGTACTCGTTGTAGAACTTGCGGTGGGCTTCGGCGCTGGCGTCGTCACCCTTCATCAGGTCTTTGAAGTAGTCGTAGTGGCTCTTGGCGTGGTGGTCGGGGTTCATGGCCACAAACCCGGTGTGCTGCAGGAAGCCGGGGTACACGCGGCGGCCGGAGCCCGGGAAGTTGCTGGGCACACGGTAAATCACATTGTTTTCGAACCAGTGCAGGCTCTTGTTCATGGCCAGGTTGTTCACGGCAGTGGGCGATTTGCGCGCGTCAATCGGGCCGCCCATCATGGTCGTGGTCAGGGGCGTGGTTTCGCCGCGGCTGGCCATCAGCGACACCGCCGCCAGTACCGGCACGGTGGGCTGGCAGACGCTCATTACGTGGCAGTTGCCATACTTGCCTTGCAGGTGGCGAATGAATTCCTGCACATAGTTGACGTAATCGTCGAGGTGGAACTCGCCTTCTGAAAGGGGCACCACACGGGCATTCTTCCAGTCGGTGATGTAGACCTTGTGGTCTTTGAGCATGGTTTTTACGGTGTCACGCAGCAGGGTGGCGTAGTGGCCCGAGAGGGGGGCGACCACCAGCACGACCGGTTGACCTTTAATTTTTTGCAGGGTGACCGGGTCGTCGGTAAAGCGCTTGAAGCGGCGCAGCTCGCAAAACGGCTTGGATATTTCGATCCGCTCGTGGATGGCAATGTCCACGCCGTCCACATCCACCGTACGGATGCCGAATTCCGGCTTCTCGTAATCCTTGCCCAAGCGGTGCATCAGGTCGTAGCCGGCGGAGAGGCGCTGCGCAAAAGGGCTTTGTCCGACAACCGACAGGGGGTTGCTGTACAGCTTGGCGGCTGCCAAAGCCAGGTCGGAGAAGGGCTCCATCAAAGAGCGCTGGGTTTCGTAAAGCTGGTACAGCATGGGTGACTCGCTTTCAAGAAAATGTTGCAGTGCAATATAACAGCAAAGCGTGTTTTAGCGATTACTGGACTTGAGGATTCCGCGGATGGTGTTGCGGCTGTGGGCGCCGAAGTTGCCCAGAAGCTCGGCCAACAGGGCGTTCAGGCGCGCCATCGGCTCGGCCGGTGCCTGGGCGAGCTCCTTGAGCAGCGTTATTTTCTCTTCATTGGCGCCGAAGTCGAACGCCGGGTCGGACACCAGACCATGGGGCATGCTGGCGACAAGGGCGTCTGCCAGGCGCGGCCCGTAGGCTGCGGCCTGCGCCGAGACCACATTGCGCAGGTAAAGGTCGTTCCATTCGGGGTAGGTGCCGTCCTTGATGGGGTTACGCAGTGCCTGGTCGACGAAGGTGTCTTGCTTGGCCAGCGCCGCGCTCAGCATCAGCTCGGACTGGTATTTCTCGAGTGCCAGGTGGCGGTTGGAAAGCAAGGTGATCATGTCCTTGCGCATGCCGCCCATGCCCGCCATGGATGCGGCATTGATCGCCAGCAGCTTCAAGGTGGAGTCGCCCGGTGCCAGGCTGGCGTGGTAGGGCTGGGTTAAATCTTGCAGGTAGTGCAGCGCCAGGCCGGTAAAACGCCAGCCCCAATACGGGTGCCCCGTGCGAAAAGCCAGCGATGCCAGCGTGCTGAATTGGTAGACCCGCAGCTGCGGGAAGGTGCGCTTGATGAAGGGTGCTGCTGCGTAAAGCACCTTGTTTTCGTGCATAAAGCCCATGTGAAAGGGCGCCTGCGTCGAGTAAGCCAGCAGCGGATTGCCAAAAGGCAGGGTGCCAAAGCCGTACAGCTTCCCCCAATCGGACGGGCTGTCCTCAAACAGGTTGATATCCAGGCCGTAGTCCGGCTCATCGGCGGCACTGGCGACCACTGCCAGCGCCGACACGGCTTCGCCCGGCTTGACCGGCTGGAAGCGCTGGCTGGCGTTGGCTGGCATGGGCAGGGTGGTGACCGCTTCGGGCAGCAGGCGCGGTCCCGGTGCGGTGGCGGTCTTGGGGTCGGGCTGAATAAACAGGGCGAAGCGGCTGTTGGGCGCAATGCGCAGCGCATGGGCGAAGGCCAGGCGGCGGGCCTCGTCGCTGCGTCCCGGGGTGGCCACAAACACCAGCTTGGCCGGCAGTGGGGGGTGGTTTTGCAGGTTGGCTACAGCCCAGGCTTCTTGGCTGGCCAGCAGGGCCTCGATGGTGCGTTCCTCAGCCCTTAAAAAGGACTCCAGCGGTTCGACTGTCACTGCCGGAGCACTGGCCACCTCGGGCATGGCCTCCAGGGCACGATATGCCGCCAGAGTGTGATTGCCCCAGGCGCCCGCGGTGTTGGCCGCTAAAGCGAGCAGGGCGCCCAATGCATAAGCCAGTGTTTTCATAGGCGAATCCTCGTTAATCGCCCGCCCATTATGCGCCTGAAGCTATCAAAAGATGAGCGAATAGTCGCAGGGGCGCCACCCTTAGCGTCGATTGAGCACCGATTCAGGGTCGATTGACCGACGTTCAGACGACTTTGGCGATCGCCTGACAGACGTAGTCGATGTTCTTGCTGTTCAGGGCGGCCACGCACATGCGTCCGGTGTCGGTGCCGTACACGCCGAACTCGGACCGCAGGCGCACCATCTGGTCCTTGGACAGGCCGGAGTAGCTGAACATGCCGATCTGGGTGGTGATGAAAGACATGTCTTTGGTCACACCTGCGGCCTTCAGTCCGTCCACCAGCTTCTGGCGCATGGCCTTGATGCGCACGCGCATGTCGCCTAGCTCCTGTTCCCACAGCGCGCGCAGCTCCGGGTTGCCCAGCACCGCGGCCACGATGGCGCCGCCGTGGGTGGGCGGGTTGGAGTAATTGGTGCGGATGGCGATCTTGAGCTGGCTCAGCACGCGGTCGGTTTCTTCCTTGCTACTGCCCACCACGCTTAGGGCGCCTACGCGTTCGCCGTACAGGCTGAAGCTCTTGGAAAAGCTGGTGGATACAAAAATGTTCAGCTCAGCGGCCACGAACTTGGCGATCACCGCGCCGTCATCGGCAATGCCGTAGCCAAATCCCTGGTAGGCCATGTCAAGGAAGGCGGTCAGTTTGCGGGACTTCACCGCGGCAATCACCTGGTACCACTGGGCGGAGGAAATGTCGTAGCCGGTGGGGTTGTGGCAGCAGGCGTGCAACAGCACGATGGTTCCCTCGGCGGCGGCGTTCAGCGCGGCCAGCATGCCCTCGAAGTTGATGCCGCCCAGGCCGCCGTTGGCGCTCTGGTCGAAGTAGGGGTAGGTGTCCACGGTGAAGCCGGCGTTGGTAAACAGCGCGCGGTGGTTCTCCCAGCTGGGGTCGGAAATCAGCACGGTCGCGTTGGGGCTCAGCTTCTTCAGAAAGTCCGCACCAATCTTCAACCCGCCCGTGCCACCAATGGCTTGCACGGTGGCTACGCGGCCGCTCTGGACCACCTCAGAGTCGGCACCAAAAACCAGGCCTTTGACGGCGGCGTCGTAAGCCGCAATACCGTCGATGGGCAAATAGCCGCGCGCGGTCGGCTTGTCCATCATGGCTTTTTCGGCGGTTTGAACGCATTGCAGCAGGGGCAGCTTGCCGTTGTCGTCGAAATACACGCCCACGCCGAGGTTGACTTTGCTGGGATTGGTGTCGGCGTTGAATTGTTCGTTCAGACCCAAAATAGGGTCACGGGGAGCCATTTCGACGGCGGAAAAAAGAGACATGGATAATTCCTGTGCGCAAGGTAGCAACAATGTCGACCACGCGGGGCCGAGCGGCGAAGCGCGCATTTTACGGCTGTGGCCGGGGCGCTCCAGCCAACTCCTGCCACCATCCGGCCTTCACCCCGAAATTCTTCCGTACTGATTTTTCATGCCCCCCTCGCTCCCATCACCCAAGCCCTCTTTGATTGCCGTTGTCGAGAATGATTCGGCGGCCGAGGTGCGCACCGGCACCTTTGTGAGCTACCCCGACTCCCCGTTTGAGCTCTACCAGCCGTATCCCCCGGCCGGCGACCAGCCCGAGGCTATCAACCAGCTGGTCAGCGGGGTGGAAGACGGCGAAGTGTTTCAGACCCTGCTGGGTGTGACCGGCTCGGGCAAGACCTTCACCATGGCCAATGTGATTGCCCGCCTGGGTCGCCCGGCCATTGTGTTTGCGCCCAACAAAACCTTGGCCGCGCAGTTGTACAGCGAGTTCCGCGAGTTTTTTCCTAAGAACGCGGTGGAGTATTTCGTCAGCTACTACGACTACTACCAGCCCGAGGCTTATGTGCCCCAGCGCGATTTGTTCATCGAGAAAGACAGCGCGATCAACGAGCACATCGAGCAGATGCGTCTGTCTTGCACCAAAAGCCTGCTGGAGCGGCGCGATGTGGTGATTGTGGCCACCGTCTCGGCCATTTACGGTATCGGCAAGCCCGAGAGTTACCACCAGATGGTGATGACGCTCCGCACCGGCGACAAACTGGGCCAACGCGACATGATTGCCCAGCTGGTGCGCATGCAATACCAACGCAACGACATGGACTTCAGCCGTGGCGCCTTTCGCGTGCGGGGCGACACCATCGACATCTTTCCCGCCGAACACAGCGAAATGGCCATCCGCGTGGAGCTGTTTGACGATGAGATCGAGAGCCTGCAACTGTTTGACCCGCTCACCGGCCGCATCCGCCAGAAAATTCCACGCTTCACCGTGTACCCCAGCAGCCACTACGTCACCCCGCGCGAGCAGGTGCTGGCGGCGGTGGAGGCCATCAAGGTGGAGCTGTCGGACAGGCTGAAAGAGTTTGTGGGCATGGGTAAGTTGGTGGAGGCCCAACGGCTGGAGCAGCGCACCCGATTTGACCTCGAGATGCTCAGCGAGGTCGGTCACTGCAAGGGCATCGAAAACTATTCCCGCCACCTGAGCGGCTCTGCTCCGGGCGAGCCACCGTCCACCCTGACCGACTACCTTCCCAAAGACGCGCTCATGTTTCTGGACGAGAGCCATGTGCTCATCGGCCAGTTTGGCGGCATGTACAACGGCGACCGCGCCCGCAAAACCACCCTGGTCGAATACGGCTTTCGCCTGCCCAGCGCCCTGGACAACCGTCCGCTGAAGTTCGAGGAGTTCGAGACCAAGATGCGCCAGGTGGTGTTCGTATCGGCTACACCCGCCCAGTGGGAAAACGACCATGCCGGTCAGGTGGTGGAGCAGCTGGTGCGCCCGACCGGGCTGGTGGACCCGGAGGTCGAAGTGCGCCCCGCGGGCAGCCAGGTGGACGACGTGTTGCAGGAAATCCGCATCCGCGTCGACAAAAACGAGCGCGTCCTCATCACCACCTTAACCAAGCGAATGGCCGAGCAACTCACCGACTACCTGACGGATAACGGCGTCAAGGTGCGCTACCTGCACAGCGATGTGGACACGGTGGAGCGGGTCGAAATCTTGCGCGACCTGCGCCTGGGAGCCTTTGACGTTTTGGTCGGTATCAACCTGCTGCGCGAGGGCTTGGACATCCCGGAGGTATCGCTGGTGGCCATTCTGGACGCCGACAAAGAGGGCTTTTTGCGCTCCGAGCGTTCGCTCATTCAAACCATTGGCCGCGCCGCGCGCAATCTGGAAGGTCGGGCGATTCTGTATGCCGACAAAATCACCGACTCCATGGCCCGTGCCATCGGCGAGACCGAGCGCAGGCGCAAGAAGCAAGTCGCCCATAACCTCGAGCGCGGCATCACGCCCCGGGCGATTGTGAAGAAGGTGCGCGACCTGATTGACGGGGTTTACAGCGAAAAAGCAGGCAAAGAGGCCGAGCGGCTCGAGCGCGACGCGCAGCAGCGCGCGCAGGTGGAAGACATGAGCGAGAAGGACATTTCCCGTGAAATCAAGCGCCTCGAGAAGCTGATGATGGAGCACGCCCGCAACCTGGAGTTCGAAAAGGCGGCCCGTGTGCGCGATCAGCTGTCCATCCTGAAGGAGCAGGCATTCGGTGCTTCAGGGTCGGATAACGTGGTCGCACTCTAAGTCCGACTGATTTGTTTGGGTAAATAGACTGATCAGTCTGCTTACCCGACTAAGGTCAGGGGGTTTGGTGCTATAGTTGAGTCCGCTAGTCAACCACTCTTACTTAGGAGCAAGCGATGCGTCTCACCACCAAAGGCCGCTTTGCGGTCACCGCGATGATCGATTTGGGCTTACGCCAAAGCTCCGGACCCGTGACCCTGGCTGCTATCAGCCAACGCCAGCAAATTTCCCTGTCGTACCTGGAGCAGCTGTTCGGCAAGCTGCGCCGCCATGATTTGGTGGAGTCCACCCGCGGCCCCGGCGGCGGTTACACGCTGGCCCGCAAGGCCTCTGATATCACCGTGGCTGAAATCATCACCTCGGTGGACGAGCCGATTGACGCCACGCAGTGCGGCGGCAAGGAGAACTGCCTGGGCGAGGGCACCCGCTGCATGACCCACGACCTGTGGGCTTCTTTGAATACCCGTATGGTCGAGTTTCTGGAGTCGGTCACCCTGCAAAAGCTGGTGGACGACCAGTTGGCCAAGGGCCTGCAAATCGAGGACAAGCCCACTGTCAAGCGGGCGATTTCGGCCATGCCAGTTGTCAAGCCCATCCGCATCAATGCGCCGAACTCGGTCTTCGCCCTCGGCAACGTGTTCTCCAAGCCTTGATTTTTTCAGTCCCCGATTTTTTTGTTTAAGCGCAGCAACTGAACCTTATGGAAACCACACCCCACTTCCCGATTTACATGGATTACAGCTCCACCAACCCCTGCGACGAGCGGGTAGTGGACGCGATGGTCCCTTGGTTGCGCAACCATTTCGGCAACCCCGCATCCCGCAGCCACGCCTGGGGCTGGGAAGCAGAAGCCGCGGTAGAAAAATCCCGCGAGCAGGTTGCCGCCCTGATCAACGCCGACCCGCGTGAAATTGTCTGGACATCTGGTGCGACCGAGTCCAACAACCTCGCAATCAAGGGGGCTGCCCAGTTCTACAAGACCAAGGGAAAGCACATCATCACGGTCAAGACCGAGCACAAAGCGGTGCTCGACACCTGTCGCGAGCTTGAGCGCCAAGGCTTTGAAGTCACCTACCTCGATGTGCAAGAAGACGGCTTGCTGAATCTGGACGCATTTCAGGCCGCCATTCGCCCGGACACCATTCTGGCCAGCGTGATGTTTGTGAACAACGAGATCGGCGTGATCCAAGACGTCACTGCTATTGGCACAATTTGCCGCGAAAAAGGCGTGATCTTCCATGTGGACGCGGCCCAGGCCACCGGCCGTGTGGACATCGACATGACCCAGCTGCCCATCGATTTGATGAGCCTGACCTCCCACAAGACCTATGGCCCCAAAGGCATCGGCGCCTTGTTCGTGCGTCGCAAGCCCCGCATCCGCCTCGAAGCGCAGATGCACGGCGGTGGCCACGAGCGCGGCATGCGCAGCGGCACCCTGCCAACTCATCAAATCGTGGGTATGGGCGAGGCCTACCGCATTGCCAAAGAAGAGATGCACCAAGAAAACAAGCGCATCCAGGCATTGCACGACCGTATGCTGGCGGGTTTGGATGGCATTGAGCAGGTCTTCATCAACGGCCACAAAGAGAAGCGAGTGCCCCACAACCTGAACATGAGCTTCAACTATGTGGAAGGCGAGTCGCTGATCATGGGTATCAAGGGTCTGGCAGTGAGCAGCGGCTCTGCTTGTACCTCTGCCTCTTTGGAGCCCAGCTATGTATTGCGCGCTTTGGGCCGCAGCGATGAGCTGGCACACAGCAGCCTGCGCATGACCATCGGCCGCTGGACCACCGAAGCCGACATTGACTACGCGGTAGACACCATCAAGAAAAACGTGGCCAAGCTGCGCGACTTGAGCCCGCTGTGGGACATGTACAAAGAAGGCATCGACCTGTCCACTATCCAGTGGGCGGCACACTGAACTACGTTACGAGGTAAGCACAATGGCATATTCAGACAAGGTCGTAGACCACTACGAAAACCCCCGCAATGTGGGCTCTTTTGACAAGGGCGACGAATCTGTGGGCACCGGCATGGTGGGTGCGCCCGCCTGCGGCGACGTGATGAAACTTCAGATCAAGGTGAACCCGCAGACCGGCGTCATCGAGGACGCGCGCTTCAAGACCTACGGCTGCGGCTCGGCCATTGCATCGAGCTCGCTGGTCACCGAGTGGGTCAAAGGCAAGACATTGGATGAGGCTGCGGCCTTGAAGAACAGCCAGATCGCTGAGGAGCTGGCCCTTCCGCCCGTCAAGATTCACTGCTCCATCCTTGCCGAAGACGCCATCAAGGCTGCCGTGGATGACTACAAGAAAAAGCACCTGAACTGATATGAGCGTCACTCTGACTGAGGCTGCCGCCCGGCATGTCACCCGTTACCTCACCAAGCGCGGCAAAGGCGTGGGTGTGCGCTTGGGTGTCAAAACAACCGGCTGCTCCGGATTGGCCTACCAGCTGGAGTACGTGGACGAGCTGGCCCCTGAAGACGTTGTCTTCGAAGGCCACGGCGTAAAGGTCCTGGTAGACCCCAAGAGCCTGGCCTACATTGATGGCACCCAACTCGACTTCGTGCGCGAGGGTTTGAACGAAGGTTTTCGCTTCAACAACCCCAACGAGCGCGACAAGTGCGGTTGCGGTGAGTCCTTCCGCGTGTGAACCTGCAAGACGATGACTTCACGCTGTTCGGCCTGAAGCCCACCTTCGCGCAAGACCGCGCAGCGCTGGACGCCCGCTGGAAAGACCTGCAGCGCGAGGCCCACCCCGATAAGTTTGCCTCGCATGGCGCAGCCGCCCAGCGGGTTGCCATGCAGTGGTCGGTGCGCATCAACGAGGCTTACCAGCGGCTCAAAGACCCGTTGCACCGCGCTGCCTACCTGTGCGAGCTGGCGGGATTCCCCATCAACGCCCACAGCAACACGGCCATGCCAGCGCAATTTTTGCTGCAGCAAATGGAGTGGCGCGAGGCCTTGGACGACGCGGCTGATGCTCCGTCGATCGAGCGATTGATGGCGGAAGTGCAAGCAGCCCGCAAGGACTTGCTGCAACACTGCGCGCTGTGCTTTGACGAAAAAAACAATGTGGCCGCCGCAGTTGGCAGTGTGCGGGCCTTGATGTTTCTGGACAAGTTTGCCCAAGACATCCATGCCCGACTGGACCGATTTGACTAGTGTGAGATTTCATGGCGCTTCTGCAAATTTCTGAACCCGGGCAATCGCCCAACCCCCACGAACGTCGTATTGCAGTGGGCATAGACCTTGGCACTACGCATTCGCTGGTGGCCGCGGTGCGCAATGGCGTGGCCGAATGCCTGCCTGATGCAGAAGGTCGCGTGGTGCTGCCCAGTGTGGTGCGCTATCTGGACGCGGAGCGCCGCCAAATCGGGTTTGATGCCTTGGCCAACCAAACCACCGACCCCGGCAACACCATCGCATCGGTCAAGCGCCTGATGGGCCGCGGTTTTGCCGATGTTGCACACACCAGCAAACTGCCTTATGCGCTGGTGGATGAGCCCGGCATGGCCCGCATCCGCACGATTGCAGGCATCAAGAGCCCGGTAGAAATTAGCGCCGAGATTCTGGCAACCCTGCGCTTCAGGGCGGAAGACAGCTTTGTGGACGACGTTTACGGCGCCGTCATCACCGTGCCGGCTTATTTTGACGATGCGCAGCGCCAAGCCACCAAAGATGCCGCGCAACTCGCCGGCCTCAACGTGCTGCGCCTCATCAACGAACCCACCGCCGCCGCCATTGCTTACGGCCTGGACAATGCCGCCGAGGGCGTTTACGCCATTTACGATCTTGGCGGCGGCACTTTTGACATCTCCATCTTGCGCCTCTCCCAGGGTGTATTTGAAGTGCTAGCCACGGGCGGAGACTCTGCGCTGGGCGGAGATGATTACGACCGCGCCTTGGCCGACCTGCTGTTGGCGCGCAGCGGCCTGTCCGCCGCCACCCCCGAGGATCAGGCAGGCCTTATGGCGCATGCCCGCGCCTGCAAAGAGGCCCTGTCATCCGAAGATGTAGCACCTGTGGAACTGGATCTGTCATCCGGCGGCTTGGATGTGTCGGTCAACCGAGACGAATTTGAGGCGGCCACGCAGCCCCTTACAACGCGCACCTTGCAGGCGGTTCGCAAGGCCCTGCGCGATGCCGGATTGGCCAAAGACGATATCAAGGGCGTGGTTCTGGTGGGCGGCTCGACCCGTATGCCGCAGGTGCGCCGCGCGGTGGCAGACTTTTTTGGCCAGCCGCCCCTGACCAACCTCAACCCCGACGAGGTGGTTGCAATGGGCGCCGCAATTCAGGCCAATCAACTCGCGGGCAACAACCCGTCGGGCGATTTGCTGTTGCTGGATGTGATCCCGCTGTCCTTGGGGGTAGAAACCATGGGCGGCTTGGTTGAACGCATCGTGCCCCGCAACCAAACCATTCCTACCGCCATGGCGCAGGATTTCACCACCTACCAGGACGGCCAAACTGCGCTCGCTTTGCATGTGGTGCAGGGCGAGCGCGACCTGGTGGCCGACTGCCGCAGCCTCGCCCGCTTTGAGCTGCGCGGCATTCCGCCCATGACTGCCGGCGCGGCGCGTATTCGGGTGACCTTTACGGTGGATGCTGATGGTCTGCTGAACGTGTCCGCCAAAGAGCAGGTCAGCGGCGTGGAGGCGCGCATTGACGTCAAACCCTCCTACGGCCTGAGCGACGAGCAAATTGCAACCATGCTCAAAGAAAGCTTTACCACCGCCGAAGCCGACATGCGCGCTCGCGCGGTGGTGGAGGCGCGGGTTGACGCCGACCGCTTGCTCATCGCCACCCGCAGCGCCCTGGACGCCGATGGCGACCTGTTGTCATTCGAGGAGACGGCCGCTATTGATGAAGCCATGCGCCGGCTCGCTCAGCAATCTGCTGCGACAGACCCCGCTGTGATTGAGGCCGCCGTTAAGCAACTGGCTGATGCGACAGAAGCCTTCGCGGCCATGCGCATGAACCGCGGCATCTCGCAAGCGCTTGCCGGCAAGAATATCGAATCCATGTAATCGGACCACGCCATGCCCATCATCAAAATTCTTCCGCACGCAGAATACTGCCCCGAGGGCGCGCAACTGCAGGCCGCCCCCGGCACCTCGATTTGCGAGGCGCTCTTAGAAAACGGCATCCAGATAGAGCACGCCTGCGACATGAGCTGCGCCTGCACGACCTGCCATGTCATCGTGCGCGAAGGCTTGTCGTCGCTGAATGCGGCCGAAGAGGCCGAGGAAGACCTGCTTGACCGCGCATGGGGGCTGGAGCCCAACTCGCGCCTGAGCTGCCAGGCTTATCTTGCGCAGCAGGATGTGGTGGTGCAAATCCCCAAGTACTCCATCAACCACGCCAAAGAAAACCACTAAGGCCTGCCATGCGCCAAATCGTGCTGGACACCGAAACCACCGGTTTCTATGCCAACCACCCCGACAACCCCGACCGCATGGTCGAAGTGGGCTGCGTGGAGTTGATTAACCGCAAGCTTACCGGCCGGCACCTGCACTTCTACCTCAACCCCGGCCGCGATAGCGACGAGGGCGCTTTGCGTGTTCACGGGCTGACCACGCAGTTTTTGAGCGACAAGCCCAAGTTCCAGGAGATCGCCCAGCCTTTGCTGGAATTTGTGGCCGGCGCTCAAATCATCATCCACAACGCGCCGTTTGATTTGTCATTTCTTGACATGGAACTGGCGCGCACTGGCCGGGGTACTTTCAAAACCCATGTGGAGAGCGTGCTAGACACCTTGGTCATGGCCAAGGAAATGTTCCCCGGCAAGCGCAACAGCTTGGACGCGCTGTGCGACCGGCTGGAGGTTGACAACTCCGGCCGCACACTGCACGGTGCCTTGCTGGACGCCGAGTTACTGGCGGATGTTTACATCAATATGACCCGCGGCCAAGACGCGCTGATCAACGAGACCAGCAGCCCCCGCGAACCCGGCGTAGTGTTTGAGAAAATTGACTTGCGCGGCTTCGACCTCACGGTGCTGCAAGCCAACGCACAGGAAATGGCCGCCCATGACGACGTGCTGGCCCAGCTCGACAAATCCAGCGGCGGCAAAACTGTGTGGAAGCTGCAAGCCTGAGCGAGGAGGGCGCTGCAAACTGTTATACAATCTGAGGCTTCCTTGAGACGGGAAAAACAGTTTCAAGGGCGATTAGCTCAGGGGTAGAGCACTGCATTCACACTGCAGGGGTCGCAAGTTCGAAACTTGCATCGCCCACCAAAATCTTCAATGATTTCAAGCACTTAGCGGAAACGCTAAGTGCTTTTTTGTTGGCGGCATGGATGGGTGTCTAGTATTTCAAATTGGGTGTAATTGGGTGTAATATTGGTTTTATGCTTCGCACCGACTCCCTTCAAATCACACCTGAAATCCTAAGCCTGATCGCTCGGATTGAAGAATTCAAAGGCGCTTGGCGCGCTTTGGGCTCGCTTGCGCCAGAGCGTCTTTCAGCCTTGCGCAAGGTGGCCACCATCGAAAGCATCGGATCTTCCACCCGTATCGAAGGCAGCAAACTGTCTGATCGGGAAGTGGAAAAACTGCTTTCAAATCTGGCGATCCAGTCGTTTGAGACCCGGGATGAGCAGGAGGTGGCCGGTTACGCCGAATTGATGGACCTGGTGTTCAGTTCTTGGAGGGACATTCCGTTCAATGAGAATCACGTCAAACAACTGCACCAGATTTTGTTGCGCCATAGTGAGAAAGATTCCCGGCATCGGGGGCAGTACAAGGCCAACTCAAACAGTGTTGCCGCGTTTGACGAAAACGGTGTGCAGATTGGTATCGTTTTCGAAACGGCCAGTCCATTCGACACCCCCGGCCTCATGGCCGAACTGGTGACTTGGGTCAATGATGAGCGCGACAAAGCGCACTTGCACCCGCTCTTGATCATTGCTGTCTTCGTGGTGGTGTTCCTGGAGATACACCCATTCCAGGATGGCAACGGCCGACTCAGCAGGGTTCTAACGACATTGCTATTGATCCAGACGGGCTATGCCTATGTGCCGTACAGCTCACTGGAAAGCGTGATCGAGCTCAACAAGGATGCCTACTACCTGGCCTTGCGCCAGACCCAGGGCACCATCCGAACAGATGCGCCCAACTGGCAACCGTGGCTGGTTTTCTTCCTGCGCTCGCTGGCTGAGCAGGTTCGGCGACTGGAGAAGAAGGTCGAACGCGAAAGAATCGTGCTGGCCGCTTTGCCCGAACTCTCGTTGCAGATAGTCGAATTTTCCCGTGAGCATGGCCGCATCACGATTGGCGACGCCATCAAATTGACGGGCGTCAGCCGTAACACGCTCAAGCTTCACTTTCGCAACCTTGTCGAACGCGGACATTTGATTCAGCAAGGCAGTGGGCGTGGTGTTTGGTATGAACTTAAGTGATCATGAACCGAGATGGCTAAAGAAGTTGTGCAGCAGCGCGGGCTAGCTATTGGGCCGACGTCCCCCCGTTTTCAGTAGCACTGAGCTTTGGAGTCCGGGGGGATTACCGGGGTAGGTCGGCAGAATCGTTCTGCTCGAGCTACGAGGCAGATGCTTCAGCCGGATGCCTCGGCCATATTGCCCGCCGTGCGGGCAAGAAAGTGCAGGGCCAGTTTGTCGGGTTGGCTCATGTCTCTGAAGGTCATGCCGGCATTGAAATCCGGCTCGCCTGCCGGCCGGTGGTGGTGGGACAGCACGCCGTTGGGCTGCGGACCATGGCGCCCTCAGGGCTGACATCGACCAGCTGGACCGGCGCCGGCTGCCCGTCTCCCGCGGTGAAAACACGGGCGGGCAGCTTCGGGCGACCTGGTGCGTGGAGCTGGTGCCTAGGGCCGGTGCTTAGGGCTGGTACCTAGGGCGCGCGCTCAGGCAGGCTGCGCGCCCAGGTGATGATGGTTTGTGCCATGCGGTCGGTGGCCGACGGTGCCTTGATGGTGCCGGCCAGAACGTGCTGGTCTTTGGCTTCGCTGTAATCCACCGGGACGATCTGCTTGTTGGCTGAGCCGAAGCGGGCCACCGCAGCCAAGGTCTGCTGCGGCTCGACCACGCGGTCGTTCGCGCTGTAAAGCACCAGCACCGGCGCGGTGAACCGGTGCAGGTCGCTTTCGCGCACGCCCTGCACCATCGCCATCATCGGCAGCAGGCTGCGGGTGGGGTAGCGGGTGGACCAGGCGTTGGCCTCGGCGTCGCTGGCAGGAGTCCAGCCGGTGTCGGGCCCCAGAATCGCCTCGGCAATCCGGCCGCCCCAGGGACCGATGAGCAGGTCGGCGCGCGGGTCTTTGGGGCCGAAGTTGGGCGAGAGAAACACATGGCCGGCCACCTGCGTGTCCAGCCCATGGGTGCCCAGCCAGGTGGCCAGGGTGGAGCCGGTGGAGCAGCTGATGAGCAGCACCTTGTCGCCCAACTGTTTGCCTATCTGCAGCGCCTCCCGGGCGTCGGCCAGCCAGTCTTGCAGCGTGGCATCGCCCATGGCGGCGGCGGGCAGGCCGTGGCCGCTGAGGCGGGCATAAAACACATTGGCGCCCAGCGCCTTGGCCACGTCATCGGTCAGGGGCGCGGTTTCCAGCCGGCTGGCCGAAAAGCCATGCAGGTACACCACCGCCCAGGGGGTGCGCTGCCCTGGCGCGCCGGCCCAGACGATGCCCTTGGCCGTGCCGGGCTTGATGCCTGGGTGTGCGGCCTCCTGGCTGGCAAGCCAGGGGTCCAGGGCCTGCAGGTTGTGGGGTGGGGCGGCCCTCGGTGTGGGCGTGTCAGGCCCCGCGGCATAGCGCGGTCCGGCCAGAAACACCGCCGCCGCAATGCCCAGCGCTGACATGACACCTGCCAGCACCCTGAACCACCGGCTACCCAAAGTTTGGAGCGAAGCAGTTGCAATCGAGGGCATCGCGGGTTTCCTTATGAAAAGGCCTGTCTGTCAAGGCTAATTTGCGGGGCTGGGGGGCGCGCCCGCTCGCTAAGATGGTACACCCGCCTAAGATGGGCGGACCAGCAGGAGCGTGCATGGATTTGAACCGATGGAGCAGGGCGGCGGGCGCCGAAGCGGGTACAGCGGCGAGCGCTTTAGTGGTCGCCCTTCTGGGCTCGGGCTTGGCGGGGTGCGCACAAATAGAGAACCTCGGCTGGAGGTATTTAACGACAAGCACCATGCCGGCCCAGATGCAGGCGGGCGGGCAGCGTCTCAACGGCGAGGTGCAATTGCGGGCGGACCGCACAGGCTCGGTCTTGTTGCTGGGGAGCGGCGACTTGGAAAGCTGCGCCGGCAGCCTGCGATTTACCGGCGCAATCAGCGGGGCGCTGGACATGCGCTGCAGCGACGGCACGGTGATGGATATGCCTTACACCATGCTCAATGAGGTGAAGGGCTACGCGCTGGGAAGCTACCAGGGAACCACCGCCGTGCTCACTTTTGGCATGGAGCCGGCAGAGGCGCAGGCTTATCTTTCGCGCGCCCAGGCGGCGCCCAGCAACATTGACAGCAGCGCCGGCAAGCCGCTGGTGCGCTAGCTAAAACGCAAGCCCTCAGCGCTCCTAAAAAAGGAGCTGCTTGCGCATGTATGGCGTGGCCTGGCGGCCTAAATGGCCTTATTTTTTACTGTTTTTGATAGCCAGCGCAGCGTCTCTCACCAGCTGCGGCCCGGCGTAGATCAGGCCGGTGTAGATCTGCACCGCATCGGCGCCGGCGTCGATTTTGCTCACCGCGTCTGCCGCGCTCATAATGCCGCCCACTCCGATGATGGGAAAGCCTGACCCCAGGTGAGCGCGCAGCTGGGCAATTACCGCGTTGCTCTTGGCCAGCACCGGCGCACCTGAGAGGCCACCGGTCTGTTCCGCGTGCGGCAAGCCCTGCACTGCCTCGCGCGAGAGCGTGGTGTTGGTGGCAATCACGCCCCAGGCGTTGTTGATGTGGCCGGCGGCGTCGCGTCCGTAGCGTTGGAGGGTGGCGGCGATGACCTGCACCTGCCCGTCGTCCAGGTCGGGGGCGATCTTGAGGAAGATGGGCTTGTGGCGTCCGTGCCGTTGCGCGAGCAGTTCGCGCCGTTCGGCAATCGCGCCCAGAAGCGCGTCCAGCGCGGCATCGCTTTGCAGGCTGCGCAGGTTCTGGGTGTTGGGGCTGGAGATGTTGACGGTGATGTAGTCGGCGTGGGGGTAGACCCCGTCCAGGCAGGTAAGGTAGTCATCGGTCGCGCGCTCGATCGGGGTGGCGGCGTTCTTGCCGATGTTCAGGCCCAGCAGCAGCGAGGGCTGCGCGCTCTGGCGCAGGGCCGAGCGTTGCACGTTGGCAATAAACGCGTCCAGCCCGTCGTTGTTAAAGCCGAGCCGGTTAATGAGCGCCTGCGCCTTGGGCAGGCGGAACATGCGCGGCTTGGGGTTGCCGCTTTGGCCCAGCGGGGTGACAGTGCCCACCTCTACAAAACCAAAACCCATGGCGCCCAGGCCGTCAATGCAGCGGGCGTTTTTGTCCAGCCCGGCGGCCATGCCCACGCGGTTGGGAAACCGCAGCCCGGAAATGACGACGGGGTCGTTCACCTGTGGGCTGGCATAGGCCAGCTTGAGCGGGTTGCCTTGGCTGGCGGCGAGGCCGGCCATGGTGAGGTCGTGGGCGACTTCGGGGTCGAGTTGGAACAAAACGCGGCGGGCGAGGGCGTAGGGCACCAGTGACATCAGATAATTCCTGCTTTCATCGTTCAAACTCAGATTTCGATCTGTCAGGATTGTCCCCCATGACCACCTCCCCAACGTCAGCCGCACGCCCCCCGCTCAGCCAAGACGAGCTCAAAACCCTGGTGGGCCAGGCGGCGCTGCAGTACGTGGTGCCCGGCGAGATAGTGGGCGTGGGCACAGGATCCACCGTCAACAAGTTCATCGACGCGCTGGCCAGCATGAAAGACCAGATCAAGGGCGCCGTGTCCAGCTCGCTGGCCAGCACCGAGCGTTTGCAGGCGCTGGGAATCACGGTGTTTGACAGCAACGAGGTCGACAACATCTCGGTCTATATCGACGGCGCGGATGAGATTGACGGCGCGGGCAACATGGTCAAAGGCGGCGGCGCGGCGCTCACGCGCGAGAAGATCGTGGCGGCACAGAGCGCCCGGTTTGTGTGCATTGCCGATGAATCCAAGCTGGTGCAAACGCTGGGCAAGTTTCCGCTGCCGGTCGAGGTCGTTCCGATGGCGGCGCAGCGCATCATCAAGCAGTTTGCGGCCCAGGGCGGGCAGGGCGTGGTGCGCCTGAAAGACGGCAAGCCGCTGGTCACCGACAACGGGCAATGGATTGTGGACATCACCGGCCTGCTCATCACCAATCCGCTGGCCTTTGAGGCCGAAGTCAGCCAGTGGCCGGGCGTGGTGACGGTGGGGGTGTTTGCCTACCAGCGCGCCCAGGTCTGCCTGCTAGGCACCGCCGGCGGGGTCAAAACGTTGACGTTTGAATAAAACGCTGTCGTTTGAGTAAACCGCGGGCGGTTTAGGTGGCGGCGGGCGCCGTCATCATGCGCTCGACGTACCGCGCGATCAAATCAATTTCCAGATTCACCCGGCCGCCCACCTGCAGTGCGTGCAGGGCGGTGTTGGTGACCGTGTGGGGAATCAGGTTGATGCTGGCCTCGCAGCCCTCGGCGATGTCGGCAATGCGGTTCACCGTGAGGCTCACACCGTTGATGGTGATGGAGCCCTTGTAGGCCAGGTATTTGCCTAGCGCCTTGGGCGCGATGACCCGCAGTTCCCAGCTCTCGCCCACCTGAGCGAAATGGCTCACATGGCCCATTCCGTCCACATGGCCGGACACCAGATGGCCGCCCAGCCGGTCGTGGGCACGCAGGGCTTTTTCGAGGTTGATGGGGCCCATCGCATCCAGGCCTGCGGTTTTGTCCAGGGACTCGGCAGAAATGTCGATGGCGAACTGCCGGCTTGCCGCATCGAAGGCGGTAACCGTCATGCAGGCGCCGTTGAGGGCGATGCTGTCGCCCAGGCCGACGTCGTCCAGATAGCCGGCAGGGGCCTCGATGGTGAGGCGCTTGCCGTGGGTTGCAGATTCGCCCAGAGGCTGGACGGCGGAAATACGGCCTACGCCGGTGATGATGCCTGTAAACATGCGCGGATTTTCGCAGGGAAAGGGCAGGGCACAGGCCGCCCCGCCGGCAAGCCCCTAGAAACGGTCGCGCCCCGCCACGCGGGCAAGAATTCGCAGGTCGGGGCCCACCATGGCGGTGGATGTGAATTCCAGATCCACGCCCTGACGCAGTTCAGCAAGCGGCCCGATGTGGAACATGCCCGCGCCTTGGCCCAGCAGCTTGGGCGCGAGGTAAACCACCAAGTCGTCCACCAGCCCCTCGCGCACCAGCGAGCCGTTGAGCTTGAAGCCGGCTTCCACATGCAACTCGTTGATTTCGCGGCGGGCGAGGTCGGCCATCATGGCCGCCAGGTCCACCTTGCCGCCGGGCTGCCCGTCCGCCCCTTGGCCGGGCATATAGATGACCATGGCGCCAGACGCCTCGAGGGCCGCCTTTTTGGCATCATTTCGGGCTGCGGCGTATATCCAGACTGCGCGGCCAGCTATGAATAAAGGAGCATCCGGCGGGGTTTCGAGCTTGCTGTCCACCACCACCAGGTGCGGTTGCCTTGGCGTGGCGACCAGCCGCACATCCAAGCGCGGCCGGTCCGCCAGCACCGTGCCAATGCCGGTGAGGATGGCGCAGGAACGCGCCCGCCAGGCATGGCCGTCCGCACGCGCATCGGGGCCGGTAATCCATTGGCTCGCGCCGTTGTCCAGGGCGGTGGTGCCATCCAGAGACGCCGCCACCTTCATGCGGACCCAGGGCGTTTTGCGGACCATGCGGCTGAAAAACCCGATGTTGAGCTCTCGGGATTGCACGGCCAGAGGGTGATCAGCGGTAAGCACTTCCACCTCCACCCCCGCAGCCCGCAGCCTGGCAAAGCCGTTGCCGGCCACCAGCGGGTTCGGATCGAGGTTGGCGGCAACCACCTTCTTGATGCCCGCCTGAATCAAGGCATCGCAGCAGGGCCCGGTGCGGCCGTGGTGCGAGCAGGGCTCCAGGGTGACGTAGGCTGTGGCGCCCACCACCGGGTGGCCCTTGCTGGCCGCATCCCGCAAGGCCATGACTTCGGCGTGGGGCCCGCCGGCTTGCTGGGTGTGGCCTTGGCCGAGGATGTCGCCACCGGGGGCGGTGATGACGCAGCCTACGCGGGGGTTTGGGGAGGAAAGGTTGGTGGCACGCTGCGCATGCTCCAGGGCGATTTGCAGGGGCATGGACACTTTATCGCCAGCACTCCGCGACCAAAGAGGCCGCAGGGTTGCTGATGGTTATTCCTTTGGCACCTGCCTGGTTGATGGTGAGGCCCCCGCACTTGTCAGCGGCCATGGATCCGTCGGCCACCGGTCGCATGATCAATACAAAGTCGCTCTCGTTGGCGGTGCTGGCGTTGGTGCCCCCGTTGGAGATTTCATAGAGCTGCGTCCCATCTGCGGGGGAGCGCAGCATGGCCGCAGGCATGATGGACCAGATGTTGTTGTTGCCGGCTCTGTCTGCGTCATAGCGATCGTTTGCGGCATAAAACCTTTGCATGTACTGCGCCGCCTGCATTAACTGGGTCTTGGCTGCAGCGCGGTTCGAGCGGGCCACATAGCTTTGGTAGGAGGGCAGCGCAATTCCAGCAAGCAACGAGATGATTGCCACCACGATCATCACCTCAATCAAAGTAAAACCAGTGTTTCTCAATCGGTGCATGCATCCTCCAGAAAAAATGTTCACTCGCGCTCGGCCAGCACTCAGCTTACTTTAACCGTGGGTAGATCTGGCGCCATGACCGCGTGACCGTGGAACCTACGCAAACACCGGGGTTGGCTTTGCGATAAGTCTCGCTGGTGCAGTCAGGTTTTTTGCATTCGTCCGCATGGGCTGCCGCGTAGGAGGCAGATGTGCAGTCCTCTGGCGGCTGCCCGCCCTTGCTGCGGACTTTGATGTGGCCGCCGGATGACTGAATGTCGCGCAATCCGGTGTCCCTGCCCTGGGCATCGACAATCTGCAGCACAACATCCATACCGTCGGCAATGGACGAGTAGCCGCAGGCGTTTTCATCCTTTTCGTCGATGTACCCGTCGTTATTGGTGTCTATAGTCCCGCCGATCCGGCAAGCGCCGGTGATCGGGTTGAGGTAGATACTTGCCGCATTGCTGTTGGAGTTTTGGCAATCACTGGTGTTCGGTTGGGGCGAAACCGAATCAATTTTTGCGACATCTCCCACTATTTGAACGGGATAGACAATTCGCTGACCCGGTGACTGCGTCAGGTCCAGCCGCCAGCCGCGTTGTTTGCTGTAGTCGATGGCAGTAACGCTGGGGCTGCTGAATTCGACGCCAAACACCGTGATCACGCCTCCGGAGTTGAGCGTTTGGCCAGTCAATGGGTCAATGTTGCTGGTTGCCGTCTTGAAGCGGACGGCGACCAGGTCCGCATCGCTGATGACATCGCTGGTATTCACCCCGAATTCCTGCTTATCCCACAGCCCGAAGACCGCCTGGGTCGAGCCAGTTGCTGTCGGGTCGGTTGGCTCAAACAACTTGCCGGTACCCACTGTGAGCATGTAGCTTGGCCGGAAGTTGGCAAGGTCCGTCCGCTCCAGCACCGCGGGCGGGGCGGTAATCGGTAAATTGGTTCCGCCACTCTTGGCCGTAAAGAGCGGCGTGCCGCCATTGGCAACTTTCCAATCAGCGCTCCCGGCGCCGCTCAAATCAAATTTCCAGAGGCGCCCCAGCAAGTCACCCGCATAGGCTCCAATAATTTGCTGCTTGGCATTGAGCACCAGGCGTACGCCGCCCAGCCCGTTGCCGGTGCTGGAATCTGTATCCAGGCGTTTGATTAATTGACCGGTGCCGGTGTTCACAATAAACAGACTGGCTTTGCCGGATTTGCTGTCGTAGCCGTTGCCGAAAATCGTCACCCAGTCACCGCTGACCGTAATGCCGCTTTGGGGCGCAAACAGCACATGGCCCAGCTCTTGAAAACTGGTGGAGCTATTGGAGGCAACTGTCGGAAATGTCGGCGACGAGTTGATTTCCCATAGAACAGCCCGTCCGTTCATACCTAAAGGTTTGGTCACATTCAGCGCAAAAACGCTCTGGGCGCCGGCGCCGGTGGTACCTACCACGATGTTGGACCACCCGGTACTCATAACTCCAGAGCTCAAGTCCGGCGTTGCCACATAGGCGTCGGTTTCTGTGAGCGGGCCATCCACGGTAAAGGTGTGGTTGTAGGAATATCCGGATTCGGTCAAAGATTCCAGTTTGCCAAGAACGGAGCGGGGGACATAAGCAAAAACCTCGCGGCCCCCCTTGTTTAAACCTTCTCCCTCGGCAAATGCGTGCACCATTCCATCGTTCGCTCCCAGCAGCAAGATCCCTTCAGTGCGTGCCGCCTTGGCCTTCATATAGGCATCATAGGAGCCCACACCCGGCACCGAACTAGGCAAATTCTCGTATTTCGGATTGGTGTTGTTCTTGATAAAGGCCGGCGTTGAGTTCACGATGTCACCGAGCACCGCATTGCGCTTGCGAAAGGGCGACCCCTCCTTGCTCTGGTCACCCCGCAGGTAATTGATCTGATCAACCGTTACCGCGTTAGACATCTGCGTTTTTGCATCGGTGCCGCGCAAATTGTTGGCGGTGTTGGACACCTGCGTCCAGCTGAAATCGACAGCCTGTTTGGACTTGTCCACCCAAACCACAATATTTCTCGCTGCCGGCGCCGGCAAGGTGGTGGCTCCCGTGGGTTGGCCATTCGCGTCGGTCGTTATAACCTGCCAGGCCACGCCCCCGTTCTCGCCCGCGGAGTTAAGGTCGACCATTTGCACATTGCCCCACCAGGAGCCGCTGGTGTAGTAGGGGATAAACTTCTTTGTACCCGCAGTCAAGGTCACGGCCGAAGCGGCGACACCCGCTTGCGAGAATTGCTGTGACGCAATACTCCCGATGACATTACCAAGGTCTTGGGTGAACTGTTGTGCGTCACTTACCGTCAGAAAATCGCCGCCGCCGTTGTGTGCCGCATGCCGCATATCGTCAATAGCGCTGTAGGTATCTGACTTCGGCTGAACCCAGGCCAGGGTTCCATTCTTCGCTTTGGCAATATCCGCTTCGGACATCAGGCCGGGCGCCCCGAAGCTCACGGTATAGGTCGTCATGTTTTGCCAGAAAGGCGGGTCTGCCGGTGTTCCTCCCCCGACGGAGTTCACGAGATCGGTGCGTAAATCGGTAATCCAGTATTTAAGCGCCACATCCGCCAGCGTATTGCTATAGCCCCCGCTTCCGCTGGGCAGGTCGGACTTGCCACGGTTGCGTTTGTCTGCAGTGTCGCCCGGCTTGTACTGAAAGGTCTTCGAAGCGTCAAAGGCATAGCCATGGGCAGGTTTAGGTGCCACGGTGGCATCCACGTTGCCATAGCTGGGGGGGCTGGAGTCGTTGTAAAAGCCGTCTGTGATCAATAAGGTGTAGGAACGGCGGCATGACAAATGTTTCGCGGGGGTCTCGGAATACGTCGTATCCCATGGCTTGGTGCCCCAAGGCCCAGAATTTCCTGTATTCGAATAGTATTTTCCGGCGCGGTCCAGAGCGGTCCTCAGTGGCGTCCCGCCGCTGGAGACCCGAGCATCCAACCAGGTGTAAAAACTGGATTTACTGAGCTCGAAGTCCCTTATGGTGTTGGGGGTGGAATAAATATCCGCGTAGGAGAGTCGAAACGTATCAGGTTGGTTGACAAAGGCGCCGGTCAGGCCGGTTTTTGCAGCTAGCATGCGGTCGGAATGGTACTTTTTCCAATTCGCATAATTTTGGCGTTCTTCGGTCAATGTGCATGGGTCTGCCTTGCAGTCGGACGCTCTGGTGCCGCTATGGGCTCCGAACGGATTCACTGACGAGGATGTCGATCCATTTTTTGCAAATACGGTGGACCTTATTTCATATTTGTCATAGTTATTCACATTGGAAATAGCCGAAGACGATGTGAACGCAGTCACATCGATACCAGTTTTAGGAAGATAAACGGTCAGTGTGTTGGTCAAAAGCGCAGCGTTGGATTGCCGCGCGCCGGCAACATAGCCCGAGGGGTATGTTTTTTTGGGGTTGTAAAACAGACTGTTATTGACGGGGGAGCTCTGCCGGGGATCGCTAGCACTGAAACAATCAGTAGTCAGCCCCGGAATGCTTCCGGCGCTGTAGTTGTCTTTCAAGATCGCATCGTTAACGTGTTTGGCATAGACACAATCCCAGTCCATGGATCCTGAAGTGTCTAATAGGATCGTGATGTTCGGGCGAACGTTAACGGTTTTTGACAGCAGGGGGGTTTGGGATACCGCAGCAAAAGTGTTGAATGCCATGGTGGCACCCAGCAGGATACATAGGGTGCGCATCGTTCTCATCATCATATTCATGGTTGTCTCCCGATGGCCTATTTCATAGTAACGACGGACTGAAGCCAAATTTCTGTGCCCTTGGGTGCATTCCCATCTTTCGCGCCCACCTCCGGACCGAAGCCTCGCGCCGTGGTTACAAAGGTTTTGGTATTTCCTACGCTCAGAAACTGGGACATGCACTCCGGCTGGCGTCTGAAATAAATGCTGTTGGAGCCGTTATCACTCGACGCCTTAAATTCAACCACTTTCAAGTGCCCGGTCGCCACAAAGCTATTTTTCCCGGAATCAATTGCATCCCAGTTATCCATGCTTTCCCAGGTGTAAGTCAAGGGACTGCCGGCGGGCGCGTTTTGGGGCAGAAATCCCTGGGTGCCGTCAAGTGCGTTTTTCTGGACCTCGCCCTCGCAAAACCTGAGCGCTGCTTCGGCGGACTGTTGTGACAATGTCCGCAGTCTGGTTTGGTTGGATATCTGTTCGCTGGAGGAGGCCCCGCGGATGGAGACACTCGCGACGACCGAGGTAATCAACAAGATAATCAGCACCACAATCAGCACGACACCCTGCTGGCTTCCCGGTGCGGTGGAGTGGCAAGTGGGCTTATTTGTCGACATACCCGACTCCATGGTTGCGGAGTATGACCGTTGTCCGGTATGACTTGCGGAAAAAACCGTCGGTGATATCAATACTATTACCATCGCAGTCGTAATACGTGGGATTGATTCCATCCCCGGCCAAGTCGCTGATAACTGCGGTTTCACTGCGAACGACAACACAAATTCTCACAGCCAGCACTTTGTTCCATCGCTGCAAGCTGGTGAAGGTGGCCAGCGCACTGACGGGAGCATTTATCTCGGTCGCGCTCAGATAACCGAATGCATTTGCGCTGGTAGCTTGGCTTGGGTCAGAGACTGCAAAGCGCAGATGCATGGACTGGATGTTGTCTACCAGCGTCTGCGATTGAGTCAGGTCGCCTGAACCGCGGCAACTCAGTCCGTTGCCGTCCACAGCCAGGCGGGACTGAACGATGAAGTAACTGCCCGCGCTCGATATGCCATTGCCGATGCAGTCCAACAGCTTGGCAGGAGTGGCGCTTGTTAGCTTTCCGCTGTAGACGTCACCCTCGTAAGTGACTGCGATGGCGGAGCTTGTTCCGCTGTTGTTGCACTGAAGGCTTGCCATGGAGGCTACGGTGGCATCTTTAAAGCCCGTGTCGCAGGCAAAGATGCCCCATCCGGCTTGACCGAGGTCGTTTTGTGCCCCATTGGATCGAACCGGGTTGTAGCCGGCTTTTCGTATTTCTTGTGCCAGCATTTCGAGCGCAATCTGCGCGTCTTCGTTCATCCGGCCCTGTGCCTGTGCCGCCTTGCTGGACAGGTTGGTGGACAGGAAAACTATGACCACTATCCCCATGATCAAAATGCCCAGGGCAATAGAAACCAGCAGCTCGATCAATGTCAGACCGACTTGTTGCGCGCGGGTGGTTCCCCGGATGGGAGATCGGCTCACAGCTGCACCTTCATATAAAAGCAGCGGGGTAGCGTGCTGAGGTTTTTTGCGGTGGTCGGGCAGTTTTCGGAGTGGACCTCGGTTGAAACTTCGCTGCCGCCTTGGGTGGTGTTGAGGACAGCGGCCTCTTCCCACACGATCCAGATCTCCGCATGTTCGCTACTGCCGCCGGGGCGGGACAATTCAACCCCGCCCTTCGGTAACTGATTCCTCACCAGTCGCCGAAATGATGCCAGGTCGGCCTCTGCCAGCGTGTCGGTGCTGGTGCAGTCAGGGAATTCGCAGCCTGCGTCACCCGCAAGCGCAGCGTCGGTCAGCTTGGAGACGTCGTACTTGCCGTCTGCGAAGCCTTTTTGATTCAAGCGAATAAGTTCTGCCAACTCATTGGCCAACATGCTGGCAATCGCGCGGTTGGAGGCGTTTTTTTGGGCCGCTAGCGAATACGCCTGCATTCCTGCCAGCGACAGCAGCCCGAAGGACAGGAGCAGCAATGACACAAGAATTTCTATCAGGGTCACGCCACGTTGTTTCACGCTGCGGGCGCCTTTCGCATGAAATTTCAGCATACCGACTCGCCTTTGATGAATCGCACCCTGCCGACGGAATTCATGCACAGCGTGCGCGCATGGCTGGCATCGCTCGAGAGCCCACCGCTCGGGCGGATGATCCATCGTGCTTGTTGTCCGATTGCTCTTCCTGTGCCGTCAAACTTGATGTAGTTGGCGGTTGAAACTGCGCTGATGGTGTTGGCACCCACTGCAAAAAACTCGCTCAATCCGTGAACGGCGTCTTGAACACGCACCACGGTGTCACTGCCGGAGTCGAAGTTTGCATCGCCATCCTCGTCAATAAACACAACCCAGCCCTCTTTCCATCCGCCCACCGACAGCCCGTCCCCTGTTGAGCAGCTAGGCGCCGATGCGGTGGGTTGGTTAGTGCGGCAGATGGTGACGGTTTTGCCTCTGCGAAGCGCCTCGCCTCGCGCAAAGCTTGTGTCCGCCATAAAGTTGTTCAGTGCCCCTGTAACGCTGGAGCCGGCTGCTATCGAACTGAACCCGGGAACTGCTATTGCCGACAGAATGGCGACGATGGCGACGACGACCAGCAGCTCGACCAGCGTGAATCCTGCGTGGGAAGCAAGTGATCGGTTCGATGAATGGCTATTTACAGACATGGAGCGAGGATGCCACATGGGGTTGACCTGGCCCAAGGGCTGGGCGACCGCAGGGCGCAAGGCCCGGACAAGCGGCAGTTTGCCCCAGCCTATGCTACTTACTCACCTCATCCACCAGCGTTTTGAATTCATCAATGTCTTCAAAGCTGCGGTACACGCTGGCAAAACGCACGTAGGCGACCTTGTCGAGCTTTTTGAGTTCGCGCATCACCAGTTCGCCGATGCGGGTGCTCTGGACTTCGCGCAGGCCCAGATTCAGGAGCTTTTCTTCGATGCGCTCGATGGCGCCGTCTATTTGCTCGGTACTGACCGGCCGTTTGCGCAGGGCCAGGTTCATCGAGGCGAGCAGCTTGCCGCGCTCAAACTCGATGCGGCGTCCGTCTTTTTTGACGATGGCCGGAAAATTCACATCCGGCCGCTCGTAGGTGGTAAAGCGCTTGTCGCAGGAGCCACACTGGCGCCTGCGGCGGATGAAGTCCCCGTCTTCCGAAATCCGCGTCTCCACCACCTGGGTTTCGGAGTGGCTGCAGAAGGGGCACTTCATCGGGGGCTGGCAGCGCGTTTACTTGTACACCGGGAAGCGCGAGGTCAGGGCATGCACCCTGGCCCGCACTGCGGCAATGTTCGCCTCGTCGCGCGGGTTGTCCAGCACGTCAGCAATCAGGTGGGCGGTGGCGCGGGCCTCCTCGTCCTTGAAGCCGCGGGTGGTCATGGCGGGCGTGCCCACCCGGATGCCGCTGGTCACCATCGGTTTTTCAGGGTCATTCGGGATGGCGTTTTTGTTGATTGTCATGTGGGCGGCACCCAGCACGGCTTCGGCTTCTTTGCCGGTAATTCCCTTGGAGCGCAGGTCCACCAGCATCACATGGCTCTCGGTGCCGCCGCTCACGATGCGCAGGCCGCGCGTGGTCAGCGTCTCGGCCACGATCTTGGCATTGCGCACCACCTGCTGCTGGTAGGTCTTGAATTCCGGTGTCAGGGCTTCCTTGAATGCCACGGCCTTCGCTGCAATCACGTGCATCAGCGGGCCGCCTTGCAGGCCGGGGAAGATGGCGCTGTTGATGGCTTTCTCATACTCAGCCTTCATCAGAATAATGCCGCCGCGCGGGCCGCGCAGGCTCTTGTGGGTGGTGGAGGTCACCACGTCGGCGTAGGGCACGGGGTTGGGGTACACGCCTGCCGCAATCAAGCCTGCGTAGTGGGCCATGTCCACCAGGAAAATCGCACCAACGTCTTTGGCGACTTTGGAGAAGCGTTCAAAATCAATGGCCAGCGAATACGCACTAGCGCCGGCGATGATGAGTTTGGGCTTGGTTTCGTGGGCCTTGCGTTCCATGGCGTCATAGTCAATGGCTTCGTTGGCGTCCAGCCCGTACGACACCACGTTGAACCACTTGCCGCTGATGTTCAGGGGCATGCCATGGGTCAGGTGCCCGCCTTCGGCCAGACTCATGCCCATGATGGTGTCGCCGGGCTTCAGGAAGGCCAGGAACACCGCCTCATTGGCAGACGCGCCGCAATGCGGTTGGACGTTGGCAGCGTCCGCACTAAAGATTTGCTTTGCCCGGTCAATGGCCAACTGCTCGGCCACGTCCACATGTTCGCAGCCGCCGTAGTAGCGGCGCCCGGGGTAGCCCTCGGCATATTTGTTGGTAAGTTGACTGCCCTGGGCGGCCATCACGGCGGGGGATGCGTAGTTTTCGCTGGCAATCAGCTCAATGTGGTGCTCCTGGCGGGCGTTCTCGGCCAGGATGGCGTTCCAGAGCTCGGGGTCGGTTTGTTCAACAAGAATGTTGCGGTCGTACATGGCAGTCCTTCAAGGAGTTCGGGCCTGTAGGTCATGGGTGACAACAGGGCTGCCCAGGCGAACGGCTGATCGCAGGCACGCTCGGGTGCTGCGGCACGCTTCCCAGTGGTGTCCCACGTCAGCAAACGGCGCCTGTCGGGGCCGCTGCCTATCGCCAGTTGCGTGCGGGACGGAGTTTAACCGAGCCGCCTTGTTCGCCGGTGAGTTTGCCGGCTGGTCTCAGTAAGGGCTGGGGAGGCTAGCCACCTTCTCCACCGCTGGAGTCACTTCCGGCGCGGGGACCGGGGCGGCGCGCATCGGTACCGATTTGCCGGCGGCAACACTTTCCAGGCGGGCATATTCGGCCAACACCTTGGCCGTATAGCCTCCGTCCGCTTCCATATTGGTGGCTCCCACATAGAGCTTGAGTCCGCCTTCAATGGAACCACCGCGGTTGATACATTCCCGAAGCACTTTGGCCCCTACCCGCAGGTTGGACACCGGATCAAACGCCGCGAGCTTGCCGCCGAAGTCCTCGTACTTGTCGTAATGCACCTTGGTCATCACCTGCATCAGTCCCTGCGCGCCCATGTGGCTTTGCGCAAAAGGGTTGAAGCCGGACTCGATTGCCATCACCGCCAGAATGAGCAAGGGGTCGAGCTTGGTCGTCTTGCCGGTCTCGTAAGCCTCAGCAACCAGCGCGCTCAGCGGCTCGGGGGCCACGCTGTATTTCTTGCTCAGCCACAAAGCTACCGCAGCTTGTTGCCGGGGCAGCGCTTGCGGGTTGGCAGCGGTAGCGCGGTCTACCGCTTCGGGCTCGCCGACCAGGCCGGAAATCTGGGCCTGACGGTATTTGAGCCAGCCCATGAGCAGGACTTCGCCTTCCTGGCGGATTTCGGGGCGCACTGCCAGGGTGATCAGGGTGAACACCACAGCCAGGCCCAGCAGGGTAAAGCTGTTGTGCGTGAGTTGCATAAAACCGCGGGCCGTGTGTTTCGCGATGTCGCGAAGGACCTGGGTCAGGGGGGTAGTCGCTGTCAAGAGCTTCTCCTTCTTAAACGGGGGCCCTGCCTGCCCGGCTGCGCGGGGCATTGGCAGAGAAGTCGCCTCGTTGGGGTGGGGTCGCTATCAATATCCTGCGGCGTCGGTTCGACATGTGCAGCGATTTGAAAATGCCGGTTTCGGCAGCGGGGCAAAACATCCTGGTTCGGGATGGCATGAAGGCAATTTTAAAAACGCTCATATGCCTAGTCAACCATATAAACAGTTTTCTATATGCTTGACAGTTGGGGTTTTTGGGATTTTTCCCTCTGGAAGTGGCGCCTGAGGGGGCATGTTGAGGGTGCTAAGAAAATTCAAATAGCCCCGAATCAGCGGTTTGTTTTTGACTTTCGGGCGTCCGTTCGGGCCCGCACGGGTAAAAACCTAGGGAGGGCGCTGTTTTCACAGCGAAAATACGCGGTCGCTGATTTCAGCCCCTTTACCTTCCGAGCCCGCTGTGACGTCCCACCCAACTGCCAAAACATCCGATATCGCCACCCTGGACCGCCTGACCGGCGGTGCTTTTACCGCCGCCACGGCCGGGGAGCGGGCCTCCCGCATCCGCGATTGGCTCCAGACCCTGCCGGACGCTGAACAGCTGGCCGAAGTGTTCAAGGAACTCAGCGTGAAAGACAAGGGTGCTGCTAAGCTCGTGCGGGAGAAACTGGACGAAGCCCGCCGCGCGAAGGGGCAAGAGGCGCTGAGCGCGGAGTGGGCCGCCAAGGCCCAGACGCTGATTGACCTGCCTAAGCTGAACATCGCTGATGCGCTGGCCTGGCAGCGGGACGCCGCCAAGGCCGGCGCGCCCCTGAGCAAGGAGCCGCTGCTTGCGCTCAAGACCCAGTTGTCCGAGCGGGTGCGCGGCATTGAAGACCTGCAGCACCAGGTGCAGGTGCAGCGTGAGGCAGCCGTGCTGCTGGCCCAGCGCATTGAAGTCTTGTCCACCAAACCACTGGCCGATGCCCAAATCGCCTTGGACGCGCTGCGAACCGATGTGGCGCACTGGCAGTCGCAGGCCCTGGCGCTGGAGTCCAGTCGCAATTGGGTGAGCGTGGATGTGCGGTTTCCCGCGCTGTTGGATGCGTCCAAGGGCCAACTGCTGGTGGTGTGGGAAGCTTTCCAGGGAGCGCTTGGCCTGGCCGTTGCCGCATCACAAGACGCTGCGGCACCGCTCCCCCCGGTTCCGGTGTGGGCGGACGAAGTCCGGCTCGCCCGCGGAATTCCGCCGGAGCCCGCCCCCAAGGCTGCCAAGCCCAAGGTCGACCCCGAGCTGCGCGCGCAAGCCCAGGAGTCGGTGAAAGCGGCGCTTGCGATCGTGGAGCAGGAAGTTGGTGAAGGCCACGGCAAGGCGAGCGCCGGTGCCGCTGCCGCGCTACGCAACGCCCTCAAGGAATTCGGCAAACTGATTGACGCCAAGCTCGAAAACCAGGCCCATGCCGCACTGGCGGCGGCCGGCGAGCTCGAAGGCTGGCAGCGCTGGCGCGCCGACCAGATTCGTGAAGAACTGGTTGCCAAGGCGGAGGGCCTGCTCAACCGGCCCGAGGGGCAGGCCATGGGCGGGCGCAAGATGCAGGAAACCCTGCGCACCCTGCGCGATCAATGGAAACAAACCGACCAGGGCGGCGCACCCAACCACGCCTTGTGGAAGCGCTTCGACGAGGCCTGCAATGAAGCCTACAAGGTCGTTGAGGGGTGGCTCGAAAAAGTCAAGGCCGAGGCCGCCGAGCACCGCGCCCAGCGCCTGGCGCTGCTGGACGAACTTAAAGTCTGGGCCGCAGCCAACCGCAGCGCGCTTGACGACGACTGGAAGGGCTTCAACCGCATCCTGCATCAGTTCTCTGAACGTTGGCGCGAGGCCGGCCATGTGGGCGAGAAGATGTTTGCCGAGCTGCAGCCGCAGTGGAAGGCCGCTTTTGCGGAGGCTTGTGCCCCCCTGGAGGCCGTGCAGGCCCAAAGCCTTGCCGCGCGCCACGCCATGATTGAAGAGGCCAAGCAGCTCGGTGCCATGCCGATGCTGCGTATTGACGCGGTCAAGGCCTTGCAACAGCGCTGGCAGGCACAGGCACACGCCATCCCGGTGGACCGCCGGCAGGAGCAGAAGCTGTGGGACGCCTTCCGTAAACCGATTGACGAAGCCTTCAACCGCAAGAGCGCTGAGCGCGAAAAAGCCGAAGCTGCGCTTGGCGCACGTGACCGGATGGTGATTGACGCCGCCCGGGCGCTGGAAGCGGCCAACGCGTCCGGGGACGCCACCGCGATTCGCAGCGCCATGGCTGCACTGGAAGCAGCCCTGCATGGCCAGGCCCAGGCGCAGGCCGAGGTGGCCGCGGCCGGAGCCGGCGAGCAAGCTGCTCAGTCAGCCCAGGCCCTGAATTTGGATCAAAAACCGCCCGAAGCGCCCGTGAACATTGCGCAAGCAGCTCCTGAAACCATAGCAAGTCAGGCGGCGTCCGGGGAGGCGGAGTCCGGAGCTGCAGCTGCGGCAACTTCAGAGCCCGCCCCTGAACCCGCTTCTGAACCTACTTCTGAATCTGCCGCTGAATCTGCCTCTGAATCCGTGGCAGAGCCTGTTGCTGAGCCCGCGGTGGTCGTGCCGCCCAAGCCGGCCGCCAAACCAGTAATCGCCGTGCGCGGGGATGACCGGCCCGGTATGAAAAAAGACGCCCCCGCCGATCCGCGTGCGGGCAAGTGGGGCGATCGCAAAGACGCAGGCCGCGGCGGGCGCGATGGGCGTAGCGATAGCCGAGATAACCGTGGCGACGGCAGCCGTCCGGCCCCGTCGAACGCTCCCCGTTTGGGAGATACCGCCTTCCGCGCTCAGCGCGATGCCTTTGACAACGCCCAGCTGGCCCTCAAGAAATTGGCGGCCCAGGCGCATGGCGAGGCCTTGGTGCATTTGCTCACCGCGTGGGAAAAGCGCGACGCCGCACTTATTCCTTCAGCCCAGGAGCTCGGCGGCCGCGCCGCAGCGCAGGCCCGCACCGGGTGGTCCAAAGCTGTGTCAGCCGCACCCTCGCTCAAAGCTGACGCTGCCGCACAGCACCTGTTGCGCCTGGAGATGGCCGCTGAAGTACCCACGCCGGCTGAGCACCTCGATGCCCGCAGGGGCCTGCAATTGCAGCTGCTTACCCGCCGCAATGACCCCGCCCCAGCCCAAACCTGGGTCGACGATGCCGCTAAGGTGCTGTCAGCGGAGTTTGACGCGGCGGCGGCGCGGCGTCTGCAAACCGTGCTGAAGGTTCTGCTCAAGCGTTCTTAGCGCAAAGCCGCAGGAATGCGGACGAATTGGGGCTGCTCTGCGTCTGGGGCTGTTTGTGGCGCGCTCAAGCGCAGCACTTCGGCTCGGGCGTGCGGGCCATGGATGTGCCAGTCGCTCAACACCCAGCGGTCCCCGCCATCGGGCAGGGGGTGCCGGGCTGGCTGGTGGGTGTGGCCGTGGACCATGGTGCGGGCGCCAGCATTGCGCAACCAGTGCGCGGCGGCGTCGGTGTCCACATCGGCATACGACGCGTGAGCTGCTTTATTGGCCTCGCTGCGTTGGCGCAGGTCCATTGCAATGGCCTGCCGCTCGGCCAGTGGTTTTGCTAGAAAGTCAGATTGCCACTGAGGTGAGCGCACTACCGCACGGAAATTTTGGTATTCGGTGTCGTCCAGGCACAGCGCGTCCCCGTGGGTGAGCACGATGCGCTCTGAATGAAAGTGCAGGGTGCAGGGGTCTTCCAGGAGCCGCACCCCGGCGCTGGCCGCCAGGGCCTCGCCCAGCAAAAAATCACGGTTGCCCCGCATCAGAAAAACCGGCAGTCGCTGCGCAGTCTGGCGCATCAGGCCAACGCAGCCGGCCTCAAAGCCAGGTTCCCCCGCGCTAGCGCTCTCTAGTACGTCGTCACCCACCCAGACTTCAAACAGGTCGCCCAATATAAAGAGGGCGTCGGCCGCAGTGGTTTGCATGTAACGCTGCCAGGCCGCATAGGTTCCGGGCTCGGCGGGGTGGAGGTGGAGATCCGAGATGAAATCCACCGTCCGCCAGTGGTCTGGTGCATGCAGATCCACTGGGGAGGTACCTCTTACAGCGCGACAGCTTTTTCGATGATGACGTCTTCTTTGGGGACGTCGTCATGGAAGCCCTTGCGGCCCGTCTTTACTGTCTTGATCTTGTCCACCACGTCGGTGCCGGCCACGACTTTGCCGAAAACCGCATAGCCCCAGCCCTGCATGCTGGGGGCGGTGTGGTTCAAGAAACCGTTGTCGGACACGTTGATGAAGAACTGCGCTGTCGCAGAGTGCGGGTCGCCGGTGCGGGCCATGGCAACGGTGTACAGGGTGTTCGTCAGGCCGTTGTTGGCTTCGTTGTCAATCGGGTCGTCAGTGGGCTTCTGAGCCATGCCGGGTTCCATACCGCCGCCCTGGACCATGAAGCCGGGAATCACGCGGTGGAAGATGGTGTTGTTGTAGTGGCCCTTGTTCACATAGGACAGGAAGTTAGCGGTGGACTTGGGCGCTTTCTCCTGGTCCAGCTCGAGGGTGATGACACCGTAGCCGGTGATGTGGAGTTCTACTTGGGGATTGCTCATGGTTTAGGGCGCCAATGTGGCGGAGTTAATGACGATGGGGGCTTGGGGAACGTTCTGGTACTGACCTGACGAGGTGGTCGGGGCGCTGCGGATTTTGTCGATGGTGTCCATGCCCTGCGTGACTTTGCCGAAGACAGCGTAGCCAAAGCCGTCGGGGCTCGGGGCGTTGAGGTTGGGGTTGTCCACGACATTGACGAAGAACTGTGCCGTGGCGCTGTTGGGGTTGCCGGTGCGGGCCATGGCGATGGCGCCCCGGTCGTTTTTCAGCCCGTTGCCGGCCTCCAGAGGAATCGGAGCGCGGGTTGGCTTTTGTTGCAAGTTGGGCGTGAAGCCTCCGCCCTGCACCATAAAGTTACCTATCACCCGGTGAAAGATGGTGCCGTCGTAGTGCTTGTCTTTGACGTATTGCAAGAAGTTCTCCACCGTTTTGGGCGCTTTTTCGGGGTACAGCTCAATCGTGAAGCTGCCCATGGTGGTCTGAAACACGACCTTTGGAATGTCTTTGGCCTGGGCCGCCCATGAGAGCGACACCGCTGCCAGCACCCACACCGGGCGCATCAGCCTGCGCATCCACTGATTCATCACAGCACTCCTTCGTAAAAAATCTTCCACTGCCCGTTTTCTCGGGTCCAGTACTGGCGCTTGGTGGTGCCGACACGGGTCCCTTCGGCCAGCTCGCCAAAGGTGGCCACCATCGTCTCCGCGTTGTCCACCCAGTGCAGGAACGACACATCTTTGAGCTGGATGGTGCGCCCTCTGGTTTTTTCCATCTCGTTGCGCAGGACGGTGGTCCACTGGGCAAGCGTCTTGCCATTGCTATTGAAATCCGCGGTGTAAAAGCCCAACACTTGGCTCATGTTGCCGCCGGTTTTGGCATTGCGCCAGGCCAGCAGGGCTTCCTCAAAACCGCGGCTGGTGGCTGTGGCCTGGGTGGGCGTCACCCACTGTAGCTGCGGGGCAATCACCACCGGTGTGGCGCGCACCGCGACGGTGCGGATGATCTGGACGAGGTCGGGGTTGGCCAAGACGACGCAGCCATCCGTCGCCTGGGGCGGGCGGGAAAACTGGTAAGGCGGTGTTCCGTGCAGCCAGATGCCGCTGCCGGTCTTTCCGCGCTTGGCGTCAAGCACATTGGGATAGCTGATAGGCAATGCGCCGGAGCCGTAGAAATCTTTCAAGGACTTGGGGTCCAAGTTGCTGGTGATGTAGTACACCCCCAGCGGCGTGCGCTGGTCTCCCTCAACCACCTTGGCAATGCCGGCCTTGCCCACCGAGATGTAATAGTCCGCCTTCAGCACGAGTCCGGCGGAAGTGTTCTCGAATAAATACAGGCGCGAACGCGAGGCATCCACCGCAATGGCGTGGCGCACGGTGGGCGAGAGCTGGAGGAATTGGGTGGGCAGGGTACCCGGTGCCGGACGCTCCTTGAGCGCCTTGACCCGCTTCTGCGACTCTTCGCGCAAGTCCTTGAGGGCGCTGCCGGCAACCTTGGCCATGTCGGGCGGCACATCGCCCCAGGCGCTGACCGGGCGGGTGCGCGACACCAGCAGGTCGCCATAGACGAGCTGCGCGAGCTGGAAGTTGGGCAATTCTTTGGCCAGCTTTTCGGCCTTCTCAAAGGCTTGGCGCGTCTCCCCCTGACCAATCAGCTGGTAGACCTCAATCAGCCGCGCTTCAGCCAGTCCCGGGCTTTCCGATGGTGATGCCGCCGCCACATCCGGCGCCGCAGTCTCTTGTGGTTCCCGGCCGGGCTTGGCGTTGTGGTTCTTGGCGAAACCCGGGCTGGCAGCCGAACACAACACGGATGCCAGAGCCAGCCAGGCGGCCATGCGGCGCAATTCGGCCAAGCGAGGCAAGTGGTGTGAGCGGCCCAACGTGGATAAGCAGCGCAAGAGGGCTAGGGGTAGGTGGGGCATAGCGGGGAGGGTGTTTATCAACACCGGGTGCGCGATCGGCACAGAATCAGTTCACCACAGATTCGCGAACAATCACCCAGCGGTCTCCGGACTTCACCAGTTCCAGGGCCTTGCGGCTGGATACGGCCAGTTCGTTGGCCTTGTAGTCCTGGCGGAACTTGGCGGTGGCCTTGTTGCCATTCACAGTAACGGTCAGGTTTTGCACTGCTACGCTGATTTTGGACTTGCTGCTGATGCGCAGGCGGCGCTCGTCTTCCCAGGCTGCGCGGCTGGTACCGCCGGGCGTGGCGAAGTCCTTGCCATAGTAGGCAAGGTAGCCTTTCACGTCGCGCGCGGCCCAAGCCTTGGCCCAGTTTCGTACAGCAGCCTCAACGTCCTTGCTCACGTCGGCAGCAGGCTCTGCAGCCGCAGATTTAGGCGCCGCCGGTGCTGGCGCTGGCGATGCTGCCGGTGGCGTTGCCGCCGCGGGGGCAGGCGTAGCCGCCGCAGGAGTCACGCTGGCAGCGGCGACGGCAGCGGCATTGGTGTTGGCATTGGTGCCGGAGTTGGGTTTTGTGTTGTTGCTCAGTGTGGGCGGGGCTTTGCCGGTCACTGGTTCAGGCAGGGTAGGGGGCGCTTTGGCGGGGCCTGCCTGCAAAGTTTGCGGGCTCACGCCGCCCATGGCAGGCGCGCTTGGCAGGGCGGGCACTGCGGAGGGGCGTTGCCCTTTGCCGGTCGCCGGATTGAAGAGTTCGCGGATGAGTGCAAGCTTGGGAGGCACGGCGGGGTTGTTGGCGTCGAGCTGCAAGGCCTTGCCATAGGCTTGACTGGCCAGCTTGGCGTACACATCGCCCAGGTTTTCATGCGCGGTGGTGTAGCTGGGGTTGGTGCGGATGGCCATTTCCAGCGCGGTGCGTGCCTTCTCGAACTGGTTTTGGCCGGCGTACAACACCGCGAGGTTGTTGTAGGGCTCGGGAAGCTCGGGGTAGTCTTCGGTCAGGCGGGTGAAGGTGTTGATGGCTTCGGAGGTTTTGCCGGTATCGCGCTGGATGACGCCTTTGAGAAAACGCATCTGCGGATCGCGTGGCTTGGCGCTCAGGTATTGGTCGACTTTGGCCATGGCCTCCGAGGTCTTTCCGTTGCGCACCATCTGGGCAACTTCGGCATAGTCGTCTGCGTGTGCGAGGCCGAAAGTGAGGGTGGTTGCCAGGGTGATCCAACGGAGTGCCGTAAAAATCTGGGAGGGGGCGTGCTTCATAATGCCTTTGAAATCTGATGCGGAAAGTGCCGTCGGCGCAGGGCTTTATACTGCTTTGGATTGTAGCTGAGGGGTGAGCGTGCGACCCCGATGCAGCCTGTCGTTCCGTGTCCATCGCGAGCCCCCTCAATGACCTTCGTTCATGCAGTGGGCTCGCTTTTTTGTCTTTGAGAGTCATGAGTTTGCGCATTTTCGACACGCTTTCGCGATCGTTGCAGCCGTTCACCCCGATGGAAGCCGGCCATGTGCGCATGTATGTGTGCGGCATGACCATTTACGACCTCTGCCATATCGGTCACGCCCGCATGATGATGGCGTTTGATGTGGTTCAGCGTTGGTTCAAGGCCAGTGGGCTACGGGTCACTTATGTGCGCAACATCACCGATATTGACGACAAAATCATCAAACGCGCGCTAGAGCGCGGCATCACCATTCGCCAGCTCACCGACGAGATGATTGTTGCCATGCACGCCGATACGGCTGCTCTGGCCATCGAGCCCCCCACGCTGGAGCCACGCGCTACCGACTATGTGCGGCAGATGCTCGGGCTGATTGGCGAGCTCGAAGTCAAGGGATTGGCTTACCGCGCCGGTAACGGCGATGTCAATTATTCGGTGCGCAAGTTTGCGGGCTACGGCAAGCTCTCCGGCAAGTCGCTTGACGAATTACGCGCCGGCGAGCGGGTCGCCGTGGCTGACGGCAAAGAAGACCCCCTGGACTTCGTGCTCTGGAAGTCGGCCAAGCTCGGCGAGCCGCCCGAGGCACAGTGGCCCAGCGATTTCGGCACCGGAAGGCCCGGCTGGCACATCGAATGCTCCGCCATGAGCTGCGCCACGCTTGGCAAAACCTTCGACATTCACGGCGGCGGCGCCGACTTGCAGTTCCCCCACCACGAAAACGAAATCGCCCAAAGCGAAGGCGCTAACGGCCAGGCCCTCGCGAACTACTGGATGCACAACGGTTTTGTGCGGGTGGATAACGAGAAGATGAGCAAGTCGCTGGGCAACTTTTTCACCATCCGGGATGTGCTGAAGCAGTATGACGCCGAGACGGTGCGCTTCTTTATTGTTCGCGCCCACTACCGCAGCGCCCTGAACTACAGCGACGCGCACCTCGACGACGCCCGCCAGGCCCTCAAGCGCCTGTACACCTCCCTGAGCGAAGTCAGCCCGCAAGACGCGCCGGTGGATTGGTCCAACCCCTACGCCGCCCGCTTTAAGGCGGCCATGGACGAAGACTTCGGCACGCCGGAGGCGATTGCGGTGTTGTTTGATCTGGCTGGCGAGGTGAACCGCAACCAGTCGGTAGAGGCGGCCTCCCTGCTGAAGGCGCTGGGTGGCTGCTTAGGAATTTTGCAGTCCGATGCGCGACAATTCCTGCAGTCCGGCGCGGGACTGGACGAGGCTGCGATTGCGCAACGCATTGTGGAGCGCGCAGCTGCAAAGGCCGCCAAAAACTTTGCGCTTGCCGACAGCATCCGCAAAGACTTGCTGGCGCAGGGCATTGTGCTCAAGGACTCTGCCGGCGGCACCACCTGGGAGGCGGCGCAGTAATGGCTGTTGCAAGCGTACCGCAGACGCCCGTGCTCACCACCCCGGGCTTTTGGGGGGATGCCTGCCGGCACCTCATGAAAAAAGACCGGGTCATGAAGCGCCTGATTCCGCAGTTTGGCGACGCCTGCCTGCAGACGCGGGGCGATGCCTTTGTTACGCTGGCGCGCAGCATCGTGGGGCAGCAAATCTCGGTCAAGGCGGCCCAGACCGTCTGGGACCGTTTCGCCCTGCTGCCTGAAAAGATGGCCCCCGACGACATTCTCAAGCTCAAGATTGACGACATGCGTGCGGCCGGTCTGAGTGCGCGCAAGGTGGAGTATCTGGTCGACCTCGCGCTGCATTTCGACAAGGGCACGCTCCACATCAAGAACTGGGAAACCATGGGCGATGAGGACATCATCGCCGAGCTGGTAGCCATCCGCGGCATCGGCCGCTGGACGGCGGAGATGTTTCTTATTTTTCACCTCATGCGGCCCAATGTGCTGCCGCTGGACGACGTGGGACTGATCAATGGAATCAGCCGCAATTATTTTTCCGGCGAGGTGGTGAGTCGCAGCGACGCGCGCGAGGTGGCGGTGGCCTGGGCCCCCTATTGCAGCGTAGCGACTTGGTATATTTGGCGGTCACTCGACCCCTTGCCCGTCGAGTACTAAGGAGAATCACGTTGGCAAAGAAAACATTCCTCGATTTCGAGCATCCCATCGCAGAACTCGAAGGCAAGATTGAAGAGTTGCGCTATGTGCAAAACGAGTCCGCGGTTGATATTTCCGCCGAAATCGACCAGCTCAGCAAAAAGAGCCTGCAGCTCACCAAAGACATCTACAGCGATCTGACGCCCTGGCAGATCACCAAAATTGCGCGCCATGCCGAGCGTCCCTACACGCTGGACTATGTGCAGGAAATCTTCACCCATTTTGTGGAGTTGCATGGCGACCGCCACTTTGCCGATGACCTGAGCATCGTCGGCGGTCTGGCCCGCTTTCAGGGCACGCCCTGCATGGTGCTGGGGCAGCAAAAAGGGCGCGACACCAAGGAGCGGAGCCTGCGCAACTTCGGCATGAGCAAGCCTGAGGGGTACCGCAAGGCCCTGCGGCTGATGAAGCTGGCCGAAAAGTTCAAGCTGCCGGTGTTTACCTTTGTCGACACGCCCGGCGCATACCCCGGCATCGATGCCGAAGAGCGCGGACAGTCCGAGGCCATCGGCCGTAATATCTTCGAGATGGCGCAACTTGAGGTGCCCATCATCACCACCATCATCGGCGAAGGCGGCTCCGGCGGCGCGCTGGCCATTTCGGTGGCTGACCAGGTCATCATGCTGCAGTACTCGGTGTACTCCGTCATCAGCCCGGAGGGTTGTGCCTCTATTCTCTGGAAGACCTCCGAGAAGGCGCAGGAAGCGGCGGACGCACTCGGCATCACCGCCCACCGCCTCAAGGCCTTGGGGCTGGTCGACAAAATCGTTAACGAGCCCGTGGGCGGCGCCCATCGCGACCCCAAGCAGGCGGCAGCCTTCCTCAAGCGCGCGCTGGCTGATGCCTACCGGCAGGTGAGCGACTTGAAAGCCAAAGAACTGGTCGACCGACGCTACGAGCGCCTGCAAAGCTACGGCCGCTTTACCGACACCAAAGCCTCCGTCAAGTAAATGCCCCCCGGCGCGGCATGACCCAGTCGCTGGAACTTGCAATGCGGGCCTTTGAGCCCGCTTTGCCTTTGGGCGTGGCCTACAGCGGCGGCGCCGATTCCACCGCACTGTTGCTAGCCTGCGCCCGCAAGTGGCCGGGGCAGGTGGTGGCACTGCACGTGAACCACGGCTTGCAGCACGCTGCCGCAGAGTTTGAGGAGCATTGCCGCACCACCTGCGCGAGGCTGGGCATTCCTTTGCAGGTGGCGCAGGTGGACGCCAAAGCCAGCCCAGGCCAAAGCCCGGAAGACGCCGCCCGCATTGCCAGATATAAGGCTTTTGAGGCGCTAGCGCATGTGGAATATGCGGGAGCTGCTATTCAATCGATAGCAATTGCCCAGCACGCCGACGACCAGATCGAAACCCTGCTGCTCGCGCTCAGCCGTGGCGCGGGCACGGCCGGCCTGAGCGGCATGGCGGCGCACTGGCAGCGCGGCCAGATGTATTACCACCGCCCTCTATTGCAGGTGAGCGGCGCTGCGCTGCGCGAATGGCTGGCAGCCGAGGGAGAGCCCTTTGTTGAAGACCCCAGCAACACCGACACCCGGTATACCCGCAACCACATCCGCGCGAAGCTGCTGCCCGCGCTCGAAGCGGTGTTCCCGCAGTTCCGCGACACCTTTGCCCGCAGCGCGCGCCATGCGGCGCAGGCGCAATCGCTGCTCGATGAGCTGGCCGCTGCCGATTGGCTGGTGATTGCGCAACCGGCCACCGGGCTGCCGCTCCTCCAGCCTTTGCGCGCACTGAGCCCCCAGCGGCGGGCCAATGTGTTGCGGCACTGGCTCAAGAAGCACCACGGCGTGATTCCGTCCGCGGCACAAATGCAGGAACTTTGCAGCCAGATCGAGGCCTGCAGCACCCGCGGACACCGCATTGCCATCAAGGTTGGTGAGGGCTGTGTAGAGCGCAGGGGGCCGGGGTTGGCTTGGTACAATGCGGAGCCTTTTCCCTCTGGAAAACAGTTTAGAAAATAAAAAAATCTCCTCCATAAAATTAAACAAAACCAAATAAAACCAACAATGGCTTTGATCGTTCACAAGTACGGCGGCACGTCGATGGGTTCTACCGAACGCATTCGCAATGTCGCCAAGCGCGTCGCCAAATGGGCGCGCGCCGGCCACCAAATGGTGGTAGTCCCCTCCGCCATGAGCGGCGAAACCAACCGGCTGCTGGGCCTTGCCAAAGAGCTCGCTCCCAACAAGCCCGGCGATGCCTACGGCCGCGAGCTCGACATGTTGGCCTCCACCGGCGAACAGGCGTCCAGCGCCTTGCTGGCCATTGCCTTGCAGTCCGAGGGCATGGAGTCAGTCAGTTACGCCGGCTGGCAGGTCCCTATTCGCACCAACAGCGCCCACACCAAGGCCCGCATCGAGTCGATTGATGACGTCAAAGTGCGCGCCGACCTTGCCGCCGGCCGTGTCGTCATCGTCACTGGTTTTCAGGGGATGGACGAGCTGGGCAACATCACCACCCTCGGCCGTGGCGGTTCAGACACGTCAGCGGTCGCCGTTGCGGCTGCCATGAAGGCGCAGGAGTGCCTGATTTACACCGATGTCGACGGCGTCTACACCACCGACCCCCGCGTCGTGCCCGAGGCGCGTCGCCTACGCAGCGTCAGCTTTGAAGAAATGCTGGAAATGGCCTCCATGGGCTCCAAGGTGCTGCAAATCCGCTCGGTGGAATTTGCCGGCAAATACAAAGTGCCCTTGCGCGTGCTCTCCAGCTTCACGCCCTGGGACATCGACATCAACGAAGAAGCCGCATCCGGCACCCTGATTACTTTTGAGGAAGACGAACTCATGGAACAAGCCATTGTTTCCGGCATTGCATTCAACCGCGACGAAGCCAAAATTTCGGTACTGGGCGTGCCTGACAAGCCCGGCATTGCCTACCAAATTCTGGGCGCGGTGGCCGATGCCAACATCGAGGTGGACGTCATCATCCAAAACCTCAGCAAAGACGGCAAGACCGACTTCAGCTTCACGGTGAATCGCGGCGACTTTGCCCGTGCGGTCGATTTGCTCAAAGACAAAGTGTTGCCCAGCCTGGGCGCGCAAGAGGTAGTTGGCGACACCAAGATCTGCAAGGTCTCCATCGTCGGCATCGGTATGCGCAGCCATGTGGGCGTGGCCAGCAAGATGTTCCGCGTGCTGAGCGAAGAGGGCATCAACATCCAGATGATCTCTACCTCCGAGATCAAGACCTCGGTGGTGATTGATGAAAAATACATGGAGCTCGCCGTGCGCGCTCTGCACAAAGCCTTTGATCTGGACCAGCCCGCCGCTTGAAAAAATCCAGCCGGAGTCGTGAGATAATTCCGGCTGACTGGAAACGTGACCGAGTGGCCGAAGGTGCTCCCCTGCTAAGGGAGTATAGGGTGTAGAGCCCTATCGAGGGTTCGAATCCCTCCGTTTCCGCCAAACCCCTTGACCCCCGCATGGATACTGGGTTTCAGCCCTAAGCGGGCCTCAAAACCCACCCTAACCCGGTGGGTTTTTTTTTGCCCAAAATAGACGCCAAACGTCCCGGGACGGTCCCCGTTTTGTCCCCGTTTTGGTG
>NZ_CAMCVG010000009.1 GCF_945881795.1 Rhodoferax sp. OV413 | reverse complement strand
CCTTTCTTTCAGACCTGGGATTTGGCCGGCCCCTACCCGGCCATATTGCAGGACGAGGTGGTGGGGGACGAGGCCCGGCGGGTACGCGCTGACGGGCTGGCCCTGCTCAAGCGCGCCATCGAGGGCCGCTGGCTCACCGCCAATGCGGTGGTCGCGCTCTACCCGGCGAACACGGTGAATGACGACGACATCGAGTTGTATACCGATGAGTCTCGCAGCGAAGTGGCCATGACCTGGTTCGGCCTTCGCCAGCAGACCGAGAAGCAAGAGATTGACGGCGTCATGCGCCCCAGCCGCTGTCTGGCGGATTTTGTGGCGCCCAAAGGCGTCAAGCCCGATTACGCCGGCATGTTCGCGGTGACCGCCGGAATTGGCGTGGACAAGTGGGAGCAGCGCTTTCTGGCCGAACACGATGACTACTCCGCCATCATGCTCAAAGCAATTGCCGACCGGCTGGCCGAAGCCTTTGCCGAATGTCTGCACCACCGGGTGCGTACCGACCTGTGGGGCTACGCCGCCGGTGAAGCGCTCAGCCATGAGGCCCTGATTGCCGAGCAGTACCAAGGCATCCGCCCCGCCCCGGGCTACCCCGCCTGCCCCGACCACAGCGCCAAGCAAGCGATGTTTGCGCTCATGCAGTGCGAGGAAATCGGTATGGCGGTGACCGAGAGCCTGGCCATGACGCCGGCCGCGAGCGTTAGCGGCTTCTACATCGCCCACCCCGAAGCCAGCTACTTCAACGTCGGCAAAATCGGCGAAGACCAGCTGCACGACATGGCTCAACGCCGCCGTATGGACACCAAATCGTTGGCGCGGCTGCTGGCGCCTAACTTGTGAGACTGGGGCGTGTCGTGAGCTCCAGCCGATAGCCTGAGCTCAGGCGCGGGCTGCTTCGTTGAGGACTTTTACAGCCCATTGATTCAAGCTGGTGCCGCTCGCTTGGGCGGCAATCAGCGCGGCGCTGTGAACTTCAGGGGGGACCCGGAGCATGAGCTTGCCGCTCGCCGGTTTTTCAGGTTCCACACCCCTCGCCTTGCAGTCCTCGATCAAGAAATCGATGGCCGCTTCGAAATCTTTGCGAAGCCCGGCAACGGTTTCCCCGTGAAAACCAACAATCGCATGGATGCCCAGCACGCGGCCCACAAATATCTCATCAGATTCATCAAACTCGACGCGCGCCGTGTAGCCTTTGTAGGTCATCTTGCTCATGGTCGTACTCCAATTCTTTCCAGAAATTCCCGCACACCTTCGACTTGGTACTTCTTTGCTTCTTTACCGGGATGGGGCCGGTGCGCATGCCATTCCTGGGTGTCGGTACTGAACTTGATGCGCGAGCCCTCGCGCTCGGTAAGCAACGCGCCACAGGCCAACAGTAGGCGCTCGATATCGCTGAACACGATAGTGGAGAGCGTTGGCCGCAAAAAGATAGCTTCCAGTGTCTTACGCTGCTTGCTATTCATGACTGCAATTCTAGCCAGCACTTGTAGCAATGCAAGCACTAATTGATAGCAGCGTGCCCACCTTCGGAAACGACTCCATCACGCCCCCGCCTTCAACACCCTGCGGTACTGCATAGCCTCGGCCACATGAGGGAGCAGGGTGGCTTCGCTTTTGGCCAGGTCTGCGATGGTGCGGGCGATTTTGAGGGTGCGGTGGGTGCTTCGGGCAGACCAACCCAGCTGAGCGGCTGCGGTTTGCAAAAACTTGGCGGCGCCTGCATCAAGCGCGACAAATTGATCAATAGCCTGGCCAGCCAGAGCGTGGTTGCTGCTGCCTTGACGCTGCAGCGCGCGGTTTCGGGCCTCCCCGCTGCGTTCGCGGATGGCGGCGCTGCCTTCGCCGGGCGGGCTGCTCAGAAGTTCGTTGGCCTGCAGGGCGGGCACCTCGACATGCAGGTCGATGCGGTCCATCAGCGGGCCGCTGAGTTTGCCTTGGTAGCGCAGCACCTGGTCGGGCGTGCAGCGGCAGCTGCGGCTTCCCGAGCCCAAGTAGCCGCACGGGCAGGGGTTCATGGCGGCCACCAGCTGAAAGCGCGCCGGAAACTCAGCCCGCCGCGCGGCCCGCGCGATGGTGATAGTGCCGGTTTCCAGCGGCTCGCGCAGCGCCTCCAGGGCGGGGCGCGGAAACTCGGGCAACTCATCTAAAAACAGCACGCCATGGTGCGCCAGCGATATCTCGCCCGGCCGGGGTGGCGAGCCACCCCCCACCAGAGCGACTGCGCTGGCCGAATGGTGCGGGCTGCAGGTGGGGCGCTGGCCCCAGTGCTGGACATCAAAACGCCCGCACAGGCTGCCGATGGCCGCGCTCTCCAGCGCTTCATCGGTGCTGAGGTCCGGCAGCAGGCCGGCAAAGCGCTGCGCGAGCATGGACTTGCCCGAGCCCGGGGGCCCCACCAGCAAGAGGCTGTGGCCGCCGGCTACCGCAATCTCCAAGGCGCGCTTGGCAGCTGCCTGCCCTTTCACGTCGGCCATGTCGGGGCCCGCGCTGGCGGGCTGCAACGGCGCGGGCTCCACCCGCACCCAGCCCTCGGGGTCTTGTTCCAGCGGCTGGCCTTCGGCATCCTTGGCCTGCCCGCCCGGCGCGAAATGGTGCACCACATCGAGCAAATGGCGGGCGCGCACCACCCGGGATTCGGGAACCAGCGCAGCCTCTTCGGCATTGCCCGGCGGCAGTACCAGTTGGGGGCATCTCTGCGGCGCGCCGGGTTTGGTTTTGCGCAAAGCCAGCGCCATGGCCAGCGCGCCCCGCACCGCACGCAGCTCGCCCGAAAGCGACAACTCGCCAGCAAACTCAAAACCGGCAAGCGCAGCGCTATCGATCTGGCCGCTGGCCGCCAGAATGCCCAAGGCAATCGGCAGGTCGAGCCTGCCGGAGTCTTTGGGCAGGTCGGCTGGCGCAAGGTTCACGGTAATGCGCTTGTTGTTCGGAAAGTCCAGCCCGCTGTTTTGGATGGCGCAGCGCACCCGCTCGCGGGCTTCTTTCACCTCCACATCGGCCAGCCCTACCAGCGTGAAGCTGGGCAGGCCGTTGGCGAGGTGGACCTCCACAGTGACTTGCACCGCCTCCAGACCCAAAAGGGCCCTGCTTTGCACCAAAGACAAGCTCATGTTCCGGACATCCCAAAAAGGTGCGCGACAAGCCGGTACCTGGAACCGCCCCGCACCAAGCATGTGCGCACTGTTGTTTTATACAGTTATCTTAGCCCAGCCCGTCCGCGAGGGCAAGAATTTCTGTGCGCCCAGCCAGCAAAACGGGCTGGCACGACTTCTGCTTAAACCCCTGTAGCTCCTGCAGCCTGGTGAGCGCCAAGACCAGGCCCGGACCCTGCAATCAACTACTTAGCTGAGGTGAACACATGAAACTAGTAACGGCCATCATCAAACCGTTCAAGCTCGACGAGGTGCGAGAAGCCTTGTCCGCCATGGGCGTGCAAGGCATCACCGTGACCGAGGTCAAGGGCTTCGGCCGCCAGAAAGGCCACACGGAGCTGTACCGCGGTGCGGAGTACGTGGTGGACTTCTTGCCCAAGGTCAAGATCGAAGCCGCCATCGACGACGCCTTGGTCGAGCGCGTGATTGAAGCCGTCGAGGGCGCAGCCCGCACCGGCAAGATCGGCGACGGCAAGATTTTTGTGTACGACCTGGAACAAGTGGTGCGTATCCGTACCGGCGAGACCGGACGCGAAGCGCTGTAACTAGAAAGTGAGCCTCACCATGAAAAAACTTCTCGCCACATTGGCCCTGGGTCTGGGTTTGCTGACAGCAGGCTCCTTCACGGTAGCCCAAACTGCAGCCCCCGCGGCTGACACACCCGCTGCCGCAGTTGCTGCCGCCCCCGCCTCTACTGCACCCGCAGCCGCGGCCGATGCCGCAGCGCCCGCTGAAGCGGCACCCGCGGTTGCCCCTGCCCCCAACAAAGGCGACACCGCCTTTATGACGATAGCTACCGCGCTGGTGCTGTTCATGACCGTGCCCGGCTTGGCCTTGTTCTACGGCGGTTTGGTGCGCAGCAAGAACATGCTGTCCGTGCTGATGCAAGTGTTTGTCGTGACCACACTGATCTACATCCTGTGGGCCGTTTACGGTTACACGCTGGCCTTTGGTGGAGACGGCGCATTTTTCGGATCCTTCGACAAGCTGTTCCTCAAGGGCATCACGGTTGATTCCGTGGCCGCTACCTTCAGCAAGGGCGTGGTCATTCCTGAGCTCACATTTGTCGCCTTCCAGGCTACCTTTGCAGCCATCACCTGCGCGCTGATCGTGGGCGCCTTTGCCGAGCGCATCAAGTTCGCCGCGGTGCTTGCCTTCTGTGTGCTGTGGTTCACCTTCAGCTACCTGCCGGTGGCGCACATGGTCTGGTACTGGGCCGGCCCCGACGCCATTACTGACGCGGCTTCGCTGGAAAAAGTGGCTGCTGCTGCCGGCTACCTGTGGGCTAAGGGCGCGCTGGACTTCGCCGGCGGCACGGTGGTGCACATCAATGCCGCGGTTGCCGGCCTGGTGGGCGCCTTCATGGTGGGCAAGCGTATCGGCTACGGCAAAGAGCCCATGGCCCCTCACAGCCTGACCCTGACCATGGTGGGCGCTGCCATGCTGTGGTTCGGCTGGTTCGGCTTTAACGCCGGCTCCAACCTGGAAGCCAACGGCTTGACTGCCCTGGCCTTCCTGAACACCATGCTGGCCACTGCAGCTGCGACCCTTGCCTGGATTACCGGTGAAGCCCTGTCCCGCGGCAAGGCATCCATGCTCGGCGCTGCCTCCGGCGCGGTGGCCGGCCTGGTTGCCATTACCCCCGCATGCGGTTTTGTGGGCCCCATGGGTTCCATCATCATCGGCCTGGTGGGTGGCTTCGCCTGCCTGTGGGGTGTGAATGGCCTGAAGCGCCTGCTGGGTGCAGATGACTCAGTGGATGTGTTTGGCGTGCACGGAGTGGGCGGTATCGTCGGCGCCCTGTTGACCGGCGTATTTGCTGCGCCTTCCTTGGGTGGCACCGGCGTCTACGACTATGTTGCCAACAAGGTGGCTGACGGCTACTCCATCAGCGGCCAAGTCTGGATCCAACTGCAAGGCGTGCTGATCACCGTGATCTGGTCGGCTGTGGTGGCGTACATCGCCTTCAAGTTAGTGGACCTGGTGATCGGTCTGCGCGTCTCGGAAGAAGAAGAGCGCGAAGGTCTGGACATCTCCAGCCACGGCGAAACCGCTTACAACCGCTAACAGGTTCTGCAGCCGGGTGCTGCAGTTACCAAGCAGGTTCTTTTAGAAATTGCAGCCCGGCAACCGCAAGGTTGGCCGGGCTTTTTTGTGCGCCCCACGTGCACAATGCAGGCAGCCCTCTATCCCCTTCCTTTTCACCTCTCCGAGCGGAAACCCGACCATGAGCACCCCCCTGACCCTGCGCCACGGCGCCTTGCGCTGTGAGATTTGCCCCGAGCTTGGCGGCTCTGTGGCGGGGTTGTGGCTGCGAGATGTTCCGGTGCTGCGCTCCACGCCCGCGCTCGAGCTCACCAGCGTGCGGCAGTCTGGCAGCTACCCGCTGGTGCCATTTTCGAACCGCATCGGCTACGGGCAGCTGCAGTGGTCGGGCACCAGCCATCCCTTGGTCAAGAACTTTGACCCCGAGCCCCACACCATCCACGGGCTCGGATGGGAACGGCCATGGGCTGTTCTTGAGAGCCGCGAAAACTACGCGCTGCTGTCGCTGGAGCACCGCGCTGATGCGGCCTGGCCGTTTGACTTCGATTGTTCGCAGGCCTTCAAGCTCGAAGACGGCGCGCTGGACATGAGCCTGAGCATCACCAACCAGAGCCACGCTGCTGCGCCCGTGGGGCTGGGCTGGCACCCGTATTTTGTGAAGCGCGCCGATGCACATGTGCAGTTCGCCAGCACCGGCCGGTGGGAAATGGCAGCAGACAAACTTCCCACCCATCGCGCGCCGAATGCGGGGCTCAACCAGCCCGCTGCCGACCTGACGGTCGACCACTGCTTTGACGGATGGGCGGGCACGCTCACCCTGCAAGACAGCCTGATGCGTGTCACCGTCAGCTCGGCCTTGAGCCGTTTGGTGGTGTTCACCACGCCCGAGCGCGACAACATTGCGGTGGAGCCGGTGAGTCATGTGAACAACGCGCTGTCTCTGATGGCCAGCACGGGCGTGAGTGCCGAGAGCCTCGGTGTGGTGGTGCTGCAGCCCGGCGAGAGCTATAGCTGCAGCATGCGCATTGCGGTGCAAGGAGCAAGGGCATGAGCTGGCAGGCCCTGAGCGAGCAGGTTTTTGCGCTGGGCGAGTCGCCCTTCTGGCATCCGCAAGAGCAGCAGCTGTATTGGGTGGATATTCCGGGCCGGGCGGTGCTGCGGGCCAATATTTACATGGGCACGGTGCAGCGCTGGGACATGCCCACCGAGCCCGGCTGCATTGCGCCTGCTGCAGGCGGCGGCTTGGTGCTGGCGCTGCGCCACGGCGTGTTTCGCGCGCGGGTGTGGGGCGGCGAGCTGCAGCACATCGCCACGCTCCCCTTTGATACCGCCACCGTCCGCGCCAACGACGGCAAATGCGATGCCCTGGGCCGCTTTTGGGTAGGCACCATCGATGAGCCCAAGGCCGCCCGCGCCGCCGCGCTCTTTTCGATTGACTGCCGCAGCGGCAGCGCGGTGGTGCAGCAGCAGGCGGGCAACGCGCTCACCGCCAACGGCCTGGCCTGGAGCCCCGACAACCGCACGCTGTACTGGTCCGACACGCCCGACCACCTCACCCATGCCTGGGACTACGACCTGCAGACCAACACCCTGAGTGCGCACCGCAGCTGGCGCCAACATGCGCCCAAGCCCGCGGGCTGGACGTTTGAGAACACCCACTATGCCGGCCGGCCCGACGGTGCGGCGGTTGATGTGGAAGGCAACTACTACGCCGCCATGTTTGAGGGTCGCCGAATCTGCAAGTTCTCCCCCGACGGCACGCTCTCAGCCAGCTGGGAGACGCCCGCCCAATGCCCGACCATGCCCTGCTTTGGCGGCGAGGACCTAAAAACCCTGTTCATCACCACCGCCCGCCACGGCCGCAGCGCTGCAGAGTTGGCGCAGTTTCCGCTTTCGGGCGCGGTGTTTTTCATGCGCATGGATGTGGCTGGTTTGCCGGTTCAGTATTTCGTCGACTGAACGCCGCCCGCGATGGCCGCGAGCGCCGCAAATTTCCGGCGTCTACGCGTTCAAAAAATTCACGCCCCACGGCAAGTGGCGCCTTTACCATCCTTTACATGCCTCTCTTGTCAGACGCCCTACAGCCCCTCCAGAACCAGATCCGCGAAGCGGCTGAGCAGCGCAGCCCCCTGCACATTCGTGGCGGTGGCAGCAAAAATTTCTATGGCCAGCCAGGCCACGGCGCGATTCTTGACACCCGCACCCTCAGCGGTGTGATTGATTACGCGCCCAGCGAGCTGGTAATTACCGCCGCTGCCGGCACACCGCTGCGCGAGATCGAAGCCCTGCTGGCCGCGCAAGGCCAGTGCCTTGCTTTTGAGCCGCCGCACTTCGGCTGGTCGGCCGATGCCGCAACGGGTTCCAGCTCCGCCACCGTGGGCGGCATGGTGGCCTGCGGTCTGGCCGGCCCGGCGCGGGCCAGCGCGGGTAATGTGCGCGACTTTGTGCTGGGCCTCAAGCTTGTGAACGGCAGCGGCGAGCTGCTCACCTTCGGCGGCCAGGTCATGAAAAACGTGGCCGGCTACGACGTCTCGCGCCTGATGGCCGGTGCCATGGGAACGCTGGGCCTGATTACCGAGGTGTCGCTCAAAGTGCTGCCGGTAGCGCCCGCCGAGGCCACGCTGGTGTTTGCGCTGTCGCAGGCCGAGGCGCTGGAGCATCTGCACCGCTGGGGCGGGCAGCCGCTGCCGCTTAACGCCAGCTGCTGGGTGCGCGACGGTGAGGGCAGCCCGGGTGCGCGCGATCTGCTGTTTGTGCGATTGCGCGGCGCCAAGGCGGCGGTAGAGGCGGCATGCCAGCGCATGTTGGCCGAAGTGCCCGGCGAGCGCATGGATACCGCGCAGGCCGCTGCCGACTGGACCCTCTGTCGCGACCAGAAGCTGCCTTTCTTCACCGCCGGTATCGGCTCCGGGCTGGTGCTGTGGCGCTTGTCGGTGGCGCAGACTGCGCCGGTGCTCGAATTGCCTTGGCCGCAGTTGGTCGAATGGCACGGCGGCCTGCGCTGGCTGTGGGCGCCGCTCTCGGCCGGACCGCAGCTGCAGGCGGCTGCGCAGGCGGCCAGCGGAAATGCTACTGTTTTTGTAGCTGATGGCGCCGATGTGGCGGGTGCTAGCAGCCGTTTTTCCTCCTATTCTGCGACGGAGCTGGCCATGCACCGGCGCCTCAAGGCGGCGTTTGACCCAGCCGGCATCTTCAACCCCCAACGCCTCTACCCCGACTTCTGACCTCCGGGCCTCCGGGCCCCAGTGCGCATGCAAACCCACCTCGCCCCCGAATACCAGAACACCGCCGACGGCCAGGCGGCTGAGGCCATCCTGCGCAAGTGTGTGCACTGCGGCTTCTGCACCGCCACCTGCCCGACCTACCAGTTGCTCGGCGACGAGCTAGACGGCCCGCGCGGACGCATCTACCTGATGAAGCAGGTGCTCGAAGGCGAGCAACCCACCCGAGCCACCCAGATGCACCTGGACCGCTGCCTGACCTGCCGCAACTGCGAAACCACCTGCCCCAGCGGCGTGGACTACGGGCATCTGGTCGATATCGGCCGCAAACTGGTCGATGCCAAGGTGCCCCGCCCCGCTGGCGAGCGGGCCCTGCGTTGGGCGCTCAAGGAAGGCCTGCCTTCGCCCCTTTTTGCGCCGGCCATGAAGCTGGGCCAGATGCTGCGCCCGTTGCTGCCCCGAAGCCTGAAGAACAAAGTGCCCGCCCCCCAGGATTCCGGTGCTTGGCCCCGCCGCACCCATGCCCGCAAGATGCTGATGCTGGCGGGCTGCGTGCAGCCGGCCATGTCGCCCAATATCAATAGCGCCACCGTCCGCGTTTTGGATGCGGCGGGCATTGAGGCGGTGGTGGCCCCGGCTGCGGGCTGCTGCGGCGCGCTGAAATTTCACTTGAATGACCAGGACGGAGGCACGGCCGCCATGCGCGCCAACATCGACGCCTGGTGGCCGTATGTGGAGCAGGGCGTGGAAGCGCTGGTGATGAATGCGTCGGGCTGCGGCGTTACCGTCAAGGAATACGGCCACATCCTGCGTGACGATCCGGCCTATGCCGAGAAGGCGCAGCGCATCAGCGACCTCACGCGCGACCTGAGCGAGCTGCTGCCTGACCTGGTGCCAGCCCTCCAGCCGCGCCTCTCAGGCCGGAGGGGGCATGGCGCAGAAGGCGGCTCACAAACCATCGCGCAACCCGCGCTGGTGTTTCACCCGCCCTGCACCCTGCAGCACGGCCAAAAGCTCAAGGGCGGAGTGGAAACCCACATGGCCGCACTCGGCTTTGCGGTGCGGGTGGCGGCCAATGAGTCACACCTGTGCTGCGGCTCCGCCGGTACCTACTCGGTGCTCAACCCCGACATCTCCTACCAGCTGCGCGACCGCAAGCTGGGAAACCTGGCCGCTGCGGAGAATGAAGTCATCATCAGCGCCAACATCGGCTGCATCACCCACCTGCAAAGCGGCACCGCCACGCCGGTGAAGCACTGGGTGGAAGTGCTGGACGCGGCGCTCTAAGCCAGCGCGGACTCAATGTCGGCCGCGAGGCTGGCCGGGGTGTCGTTGGGCGCGTAGCGTGTGATGGACGTGCCGTCTTTGCCCACCAGAAACTTGGTGAAGTTCCACTTGATGAAGTTGGTGCCCAACAGGCCCGGCGCTTCTTTGCACAGCCACTGAAAGAGCGGATGGGCGCCGGCGCCGTTGACCTCGATCTTGGACATCATGGCAAAGCTCACGCCGTAGTTGCGCTGGCAGAAGGTGGCAATTTCGTCGTTGCTGCCCTTGTCCTGCGCGCCGAACTGGTTGCACGGAAAGCCCAGCACCACCAGGCCGCGGGCGCCGTATTGCTGGTGCAAAGCCTCCAGCCCGGCAAACTGCGGCGTAAAACCACAGGCGCTGGCGGTGTTCACAATCAGCATTGGGCTGCCGCTGAAGTTGCGCAGTGCGACCGGCCTGCCGCTGATGTCGAGCGCTTCAAAATCGTAGACCGTGGTCATGGGCATCTCCGTGTTGTGTGGGGTGCCACCTTAGCAGCCGGCAAGCGCGGCTGCGGCCGGCCGGGCCAAGGCCTAGCCGTGCGACTGGTCATTGCGGGCGATATCGAGCAGGTGGTTCACCTCGGCCGCATGTTCGCGGCAGTTGCGGTCGTGCCAGCGCTTGATCATCCACATGCAGCCCGCCACCACCACGCCAAACACGCTGATGGCGCCGAAGGCCGACAAGCCCATGCCGGTGGACAGGCTGTAAAACGCACCCAGCCCAAGGATGCAGGCCTGTTCGTTGAAGTTTTGTACCGCAATAGATCGGCCCGCGCCCATCAGGTTGTGTCCGCGGTGCTGCAGCAGCGCGTTCATCGGCACCACCAGAAAGCCGCCCAGCGCGCCCAACAAAATCAAAAAGGGCGCCGCCAGCCAGACATTGCTGATGAAGTTCAGCATGATCACCAGCACCCCCATGGCAATGCCCAGTGGCATGACCAGCACGGCCTGGTCCAGCCGCATGCGCATCGAGGCCACCACCGCCCCCACTGCCGTCCCCACCGCCACCACGCCCACCAGCGCCGAGGCCTGCGTGACGCTGTAGCCCAAAGCCGCCGCAGCCCAGGCCAGCACGATGTAGCGCAAGTTGCCGCTCACGCCCCAGAACAGGGTGGTGGTGGCCAGCGAAATCTGACCCAGGCGATCCTTCCAGAGCCGTACATTGCAGCCCCAGAAGTCCGGCAGCAGGGTTAACAGCTTGCGGGGCAGGGGTTGCATGTCCACACCGGTGTGGGGAATACGGGTGTTGAACCACGCAGCCGCAAGGTACACCAGGATCAGCGCCGCAATGGCAGCCTCAGGCGCGGAGTCGATGCCGGTGTCAATGAAGGGCAGGTCAATCGAGAGCAGCGCCCCGGACACCAGCGGCCCCACCAGCTGTCCGCCCAGCAGTACACCCAAAATGATGGAGGCAATGGTCAGCCCCTCAATCCAGCCATTGGCCTTGACCAGCTGCGACGCCGGCAGCAGCTCGGTGAGGATGCCGTACTTGGCCGGCGAATACGCCGCCGCCCCCAGACCCACAATCGCATAGGCCATCAGCGGGTGGGTGCCAAACAGCATCATCAGGCAGCCGATGATCTTGATGCCGTTACTGATAAGCATCACCCGCCCCTTGGGGAGCGAGTCGGCAAAGGCGCCCACAAACGGGGCCAGCACCACATAAAACAAGGCAAACATCGGCACCAGCGCGGCCTGCTGCCACTCGGGCGCTCCGGCGCCGCGCAACAACTGCACGGCTCCCACAAACAAAGCGTTGTCGGCCAGCGAGCTGAAGAACTGCGCTGACATGATGGTGTAGAAGCCGCGTTTCATGGGTCGGTGTCCGGGTGCGAGCGCCGGTAGTTGGGGGGGTGTCTCCGTGTTGATTTTGTTTATAGCACGGGGGGCGATGTCAAAATCCCCGCCATGCCCCGTCCCATTCAAGCCACCATTCACCCCGAGGCGTTGCGCCACAACCTCGAAGTCTGCCGCCGCGCAGCGCCCGACGCGCGCCTGTGGGCGGTGGTCAAAGCCGACGCCTACGGCCACGGTATCGAGCGGGCGTTTGAGGGCCTGCGCGGGGCGGACGGTTTTGCGCTGCTGGACCTGTCCGAGGCGCAGCGCCTGCGCGGCCTGGGCTGGCGCGGGCCGATTCTGCTGCTCGAAGGGGCCTTTGAGCAGCGTGACCTCGAGCTATGTTCGCGCCTGGGGCTGTGGCACACGGTGCACTGCGAGGAGCAAATCGACATGCTGGCTATCCACAAGACCAACGAGCCGCACCGGGTGTTCCTCAAGGTCAACTCCGGTATGAACCGGCTGGGCTTTCAGCCCGGGCAGGTGCGTTCGGCGTGGACGCGGCTCAACGCCTTGCCGCAGGTGGATGAAATCTCGCTGATGACCCATTTCAGCGACGCCGATGGCCCCAAGGGCATTGCCGCGCAGCTGGCGCTTTTTCGGGGCGCCACCGACGATCTGCCCGGCGAGCGCAGCCTGAGCAACAGCGCCGCCATCCTGCGCCACAGCGGCGCGGGTCTGGTGTCGGACTGGGTGCGCGCCGGAATTGCCACCTACGGCAGCGCACCCGACCACCCCGCGCACGACAGCCGGCACTGGGACTTGCTGCCCGGCATGACGCTTGCTTCCAAAATAATAGCTACCCGCGCAATATCGGCAGGCGATAGCGTCGGATATGGCTCTACTTTTGTGGCCGAAAGCGCCATGCGCATCGGCGTGGTGGCCTGCGGCTATGCCGACGGCTATCCGCGTGTGTGCCCCACCGGTACGCCGGTGCTGGTGGACGGCGTGCGCTGCCGCACCGTGGGGCGGGTGAGCATGGACATGATCACCGTCGACCTCGGGCCGGTGCCCCACGCCACTCTGGGCACTGAAGTCACGCTCTGGGGCCGCGCGCACAACGGCGCTGTGCTGCCCATCGACGAGGTGGCCGCCGCCGCCGGCACGCTGGGCTACGAGCTGATGTGTGCGCTGGCACCGCGGGTTCCGGTGGCGGTGGGAGACTGAGCGCCGTGCGGTATGTGCCCATTCCTATCTCCATGCTGCAGGTGGGGCAGCCCTTGCCGGTGGACATCTGGAGTGACACCGGCCAGCTGCTGCTGAAAAAAGGCCAGCCGATCGTCTCCGGGCAGCACCGCGATAAGCTGCACGCCTTTAACGCCAGCGCCACGCCGGGCGATGCCATGGCCTGGCAGCGCGCCTATGAACGCATGGTGCACGAGATGCTGCGCGAGGGGGTGGATGTGCAAACCCTGGCCAGCCTTCCCATGCCGGCGCGCATCCGTGATATGGACTACGTGGTGAGCCAGGCGCTGAGCGGCGGCTGGCTGGATGTGCAGGACGTACTGCGCGGCATCCTGTACCAGGGCGGGTTGGCCATCAACCCGCTGGTTCGCCTCGATGGAGTGGCGCGCACGGTGCAAAAGCTGCTCAACGCAGATACCGACGACGGCCTGTTCCGGTTGTTTCAGATGCTGAGCGACAACAGCCTGGGCTACTGCGCCACCCATGCGCTGCTCTGCGGCAGCATGAGCCTGCTGACCGCCGATAAGTTGGGCCTGGACCCGAGCCTACGCCGTAGTCTGCTGGATGCTGCGCTCATCCAGAACATGGCCATGGCGCGCGACCAGGACAGCCTGGCCACCCACCACGCCGCGCCCACCGCCTGGCAGCGCAGCCTGATTGCCGACCACCCTGCCCTGGCCTGTGAGACGCTGAACCGGCTCGGGCTGGAAGACGAGGACACGCTGGATATCGTGCGCTGGCACCACCATCCCAACGATCCGCAGGCCCTGGGGCGCAATGCCCTAGCCCGCCGTATTTTGTTCACCGCCGACATCTTTGTAGCCAAGATGGCCTCGCGCAAGACCCGCCCGCCGCTGCCCTCCATCAGCGCGGCCAAGGCCATCGTCAAGGGCGTGGACGGGGCTCCGGGCGATGCCTCCAACGTGGGCGCCGCCATGGCCACCGCGACCGGCTTCTACCCGCCGGGGACCTTTGTGCTGCTGACCAACGGCGACACCGCGGTAGTGGCCCAGCGCAGTACCCGCGCCAACGCACCGTGGGTGGTGCCGGTGATGGACAAAGACAGCATGCCCATCCTCCACTACACCTGCCGCGACACCCACGACCCCGACTGGGCCATGGCCGCCCCGCTGAACTTTCAAACCGTTCGCATTGCCGTCAGCGCTGACAAGGTCCAGCGGGCCCGCAGCCGCTTGCCCAAGGTCTGAGGCGGAGGCAGCCGCGCTGCATATCTGTATCTATATACAGTATTATTCCCGCCATGGCCAAAGACAAAACCATCTACACCTGCAATGAATGCGGCGGCACCAGCCCCAAATGGCTGGGCAAGTGCCCGCACTGCAACGCCTGGAACACGCTGATCGAATCGGTTGCCAGTGGTGACGCGCCGGCAAAAAACCGGTTTGCGTCCCTTGCCAAAACCGCCGAGGTCACGGTGCTGTCCGACATCGAGGCGCAGGACGTGGAGCGCACGCCCACCGGCCACGAAGAGCTGGACCGGGTGCTGGGTGGCGGCATGGTCGAAGGCGGGGTGGTGCTGATCGGCGGAGACCCCGGCATCGGCAAGTCCACGCTTTTGTTGCAGGCGCTCGATTCGCTGCAACGCTCGGGCAAGTCCACACTTTACGTAACCGGCGAAGAGAGCGGGGCGCAGGTGGCCTTGCGCTCGCGCCGGCTGGGGCTGGACCATTCGCAGGTGAAGGTGCTGGCCGAGATTCAGCTCGAAAAAATCCTCGCCACCCTGGAGGCCAACCGCCCCGATGTGGCGGTGATTGACTCAATCCAGACGGTGTATTCCGAGCAGCTCACCAGCGCGCCGGGCTCGGTGGCCCAGGTGCGCGAATGCGCGGCGCACCTGACCCGCGCGGCCAAGGCCAGCGGCACCGCCATCGTGCTGGTCGGGCATGTGACCAAAGAAGGCGCGCTGGCCGGCCCGCGCGTGCTGGAGCACATGGTGGACACGGTGCTGTACTTCGAGGGCGACACGCACAGCCAGTTCAGGCTGGTGCGCGCCATCAAAAACCGCTTTGGTGCGGTGAATGAGATTGGCGTGTTTGCCATGACCGAAAAAGGCCTCAAGGGCGTGAGCAACCCCAGCGCCATTTTTCTGAGCCAGCATGCTGAGCCGGTGCCCGGCAGTTGCGTGATGGTGACGTTAGAAGGCACCCGCCCGCTCCTGGTCGAAATTCAGGCGTTGGTAGACACGGGTGGGCCGTCGCCGCGGCGCCTGAGTGTGGGGCTGGACAAAGACCGACTGGCCATGCTGCTGGCCGTGCTGCACCGCCACGCGGGCGTGGCCTGCATGGACCAGGATGTGTTCATCAATGCTGTGGGCGGCGTACGCATCGGCGAGCCGGCGGCCGATTTGGCGGTCATGCTGTCCATCACCTCGAGCCTGCGAGGCAAGCCGCTGCCCAAAGGCTTTATTGCCTTTGGCGAGGTGGGGCTGGCCGGCGAGGTACGGCCCGCACCCCGCGGGCAGGAGCGCTTGAAAGAAGCCGCCAAGCTGGGCTTCACCATGGCCGTGGTGCCCAAGGCGAATGCGCCCAAAAAGCCAATCGAGGGCATGACCATTCACGCGGTTGACCGGGTGGACGAGGCGATGAACGTGGTGCGCGGCCTGGGCTGAGGCGCGGCCTGGTTAAGGATGCGGGGGCGGGGCGGGGGCGGCTGAGCCACCGTGCCTCGCGGGCCTGCCAAAATCTTGGCATGGCGAATATCTCTCCGGGCAGCAGGATTGCGGGCATAGCCCACCGCGTTCTCATTCCGCTGGCCGCTCTGGCCGCCTTGGTTGCGGGCTACTGGCATTACGGCTGGCCGGGCTTGGCGCTGGTGGGTGGCGCGCTGGTGATGTGGCAGTTGCTGCATTTCACCCGGATGCTCCAGGTCCTCAAGCGGGCGGCCAACCGGCCCATCGGCCATGTGGACAGCGCCGTCATGCTGCATGCCAGGCTGCGCCCCGGGGCTCCCTTGCTGCATGTGGTGGCCATGACCCGCGCGCTGGGGCAGCTCGAATCTCCGCCGGAGACGCAGCCCGAGCGCTTCCGCTGGACCGACACCTCTGGCAGCAGCGTGCTGTGCGTGTTTGCAGGCGGAAAGCTGCAAAGCTGGGATTTGCAAAGGCCCGCCCCGTAAAATCCTCGTTTCTGTATTACCTGCCACCGAATTACTTCAAGGACACCCCGATGAGCGTACTACCCCCCTCCATGTCTGATCGCGACGGAAAAATCTGGATGGATGGCCAGATGGTGGAGTGGCGCGACGCCAAGATCCATGTCCTGAGCCACACGCTGCACTACGGCTGCGGCGCGTTCGAAGGTGTGCGGGCCTACAACACCGTTAACGGCCCCGCTATCTTCCGCCTGCAGGAGCACACCGAGCGCCTGTTCAACAGCGCCAAGATCTTGCGCATGAATATCCCGTTCACCCAGGAACAGGTCAACGACGCGCAGTGCGCCGTGATCCGCGAAAACGAGCTCGAGAGCGGCTACCTGCGGCCGCTCACCTGGATTGGTGACAAGAAGCTCGGCGTCTCGCCCAAGGGCAACACCATTCATCTGATGGTGGCGGCATGGGCCTGGGGCGCTTACCTTGGCGAAGAAGGCCTCAAGCGCGGCATCCGCGTCAAAACCAGCAGCTACACCCGCCACCACGTCAACATCACCATGACGCAGGCCAAGGCGGTGAGCAACTACACCAACTCGATTCTGGCCAACATGGAAGCCACCGATGACGGTTACGACGAAGCCCTGCTGCTCGACAGCTCCGGTTTTGTGTCCGAAGGTGCCGGCGAAAACATTTTCGTCATCAAGAATGGCGTGATTTATACGCCCGACCTGTCGGCCGGCGCCTTGAACGGCATCACCCGCAACACCGTGTTCCATATCGCCAAGGACCTGGGGATCGAGATCGTGCAAAAGCGCATCACCCGCGACGAGGTGTACATCGCCGATGAAGCCTTCTTCACCGGCACCGCCGCCGAAGTCACCCCCATCCGCGAGCTCGACCGCATCGCGATGGGCCGGGGCGACTACGTGGGCAGCCGCGGCCCCATCACCGAAAAAATCCAGACCGCGTTCTTTGACATCGTCAACGGCCGCAACCCCCACTACGCCCACTGGCTCACGAAAGTCTGATCATGTCCCAAGCTGTTGTCGAACTCCTGGCCAAAGACCTGAACCACCAGGGCGGTGTGTTCTGCCCCAGCCCCGTGGCCGGCATGCAAACCTGGAACACCCACCCCAAGGTGTACCTCGACGTAGGCCGCACGGGCAACGCCAAGTGCCCCTACTGCGGCACCGTGTACCAACTCAAGGACGGCGAACACTTCGCATCGGGCCACTGAAAGTGCCCGTGGCCCCAGCGCATGCCGTCAATCCGGCTTTGCCGGGCCGCCAGCAGCGCCCCCTTGAGGGAAGCGCGGGCGCAGGCCGCATCGGTGGGGAGTCCTTGGTCATTGCGCCCCAGTGGATTGGGGATGCGGTCATGACCGAGCCGCTGCTCAAGCGGCTGGCGGCGCGCGGCGAGCGCATCACCGTGGCGGCGGTGCCTTGGGTGGCGCCGGTGTACCGCGCCATGCCGCAGGTGGCCGAGGTGCTGTTGCTGCCGTTTGCCCGCGGCGGCGTTCAGTGGCGCGCCCGCCGGGCCTATGCACACAACTTGCGCGGTCGCTTTGAACGGGCCTACCTCGGCCCCAACTCCCTGAAAAGCGCGCTGATTCCCTGGTGGGCCGGTATTGCGACGCGCGTGGGCTACACCGGCGAATTCCGCATCGGCCTTGTCAATGCGCGCCTGCCCAACCCGCCTTCGGGCAGCCGCCCGCCGATGGTGGCGTTTTATTCGGCGCTCAGTGGCGAGGCCGGGGTAGACGCTGACCGGCCGCAGTTGCATCTGGCGCCTGACGCGCTGGCAGCCGCTTTGAGCGCGCAGGGCTTGGCGTCGCAGGGTTTTTATGTGCTGGCGCCCGGCGCCGAGTACGGCCCGGCCAAGCGTTGGCCGGCCGCGCACTTTGCTGCATTGGCCGCGCGGCTGGACTTGCCGGTGCTGCTGCTGGGCTCGGCCAAGGACGAGCCGGTGTGCGCCGAGATTGCCGCCCAAGTGAATGGCGATGAAGTGAACCAATCCGGCGCGGGCCGCTGCGTAAACCTGGCCGGACGCACCAGCCTGGATGAGGCATTGGCGCTGATTGCCGGCGCGCGCGCCATGGTGAGCAACGATTCGGGGCTGATGCATGTAGCCGCCGCCTTTGGCTTGCCGCAGGTTGCGATTTTTGGATCTTCCAGCCCGCTGCACACGCCCCCGCTCAATGCACAGGCGCAGGTGCTGTGGCTCAAAAACGATGCGGCCTACCAGCCTCCGCTGGACTGCGCGCCCTGCTTTGCGCGGGTCTGCCCGCTGGGCCACACCCGCTGCCTGCACGACATTGCGCCTGGGCAGGTGCTATCGCTTTTGTAGCTGTTGGCGCATACGCTGCCGACCCCAAGGGCCGATTCGGCATAAAAAAAAGCCACCCGGAGGTGGCTTTATAAAAGTCCCCCGAAGGGGACGTCGTTGGAACGGTTCGAAACCTTGGAACTTCTGGAGGCAAGCCTATTGCGCTGGCTTCGTTGCTCTCCATAAGTTGTCGACCTTTGCCGATCTTTTGCTGATCTTTTGTTGTTCTCTTTCTTTCCTTGAGCACTGTGACAGCAGCTGGGAAGGATTGTTCCGGCTGCGGTGCCAAAGCACCATCCCCCGCCTGGGGGGAATTCGCGGAGATCGGGTTTTTTCGGGCGGGGATGCCTTCCTCGGTGAGAATCTCGCCACCATGACGCCCGCTGAAACTCTGCCCAACGCCCTCCCGCACACCCCTGCTGACCCCGGAACCGCGCCCAAAGAGGCCGCCCCCGCCGTGCTGCGGCCGCGCGGCTCCAACCATGTGGGCATGCGGCAGTTCAACGAACGCGTGGTGCTGCAGGCCATCCGCCTCAATGGCAGCCTGCCCAAGGCCGACCTCGCGCGCCTCACCGGCCTCACCGCCCAGACCATTGGCCTCATTACCACCCGCCTCGAAGACGACGGCCTGCTCATCCGGCAGGACCGGGTGCGCGGGCGCATCGGACAGCCTTCGGTGCCCATGGCGCTCAACCCCGACGGCGCGTTTTCGCTCGGCATCAAGATCGGCCGGCGTAGCGCGGACTGGCTGCTGGTGGACTTTACCGGCGCGGTGCGGGTGCGCGAGTCGCTTCCCTACGACTTTCCCGATGCCGCCGCGCTGATTCCGCAGGTGCAGCTGCGAATGCGCGCCATCCAGGACGGCATGGGCGCGCTGGCGCAGCGTCTGGTGGGGGTAGGTGTCGCCGCGCCCTTTAATTTAGGCGGCTGGCACAAAATGCTGGGCCTGCCGCAGAGCGTGTCCGACCAGTGGAACCAGGTCGACCTGTTGGCGCAGGTGCAGGCCATGACCGATGTGCCGGTGAGCTTTGCCAAGGACACCCAGGCCGCCTGCGTGGCTGAGCTGGTGGCCGGCCGCGGCCGCGATGTAAAGAGCTTCTTGTACTTGTTTGTAGACACCTTTGTCGGGGGCGGGCTGGTGCTCAATTCGCATTTGCATGCCGGCATTCACGGCAATGCGGGCGCGGTGGCGTCTTTGCCGCTGCAGGTGGCCAGCGGTGCTGGTGTGCCGGAGCAGCTGCTGGCCCATGCCTCGCTCTGGGAGCTGGAGCAGCACTTCAAGGGTGCCGGCCTCGAGCCCACCGCGGCCTACGATGATCGCGCACTCGGTGGCGCCTATGCCGCCCTCACCGGCGCCTGGATTGCCAGCGCCGCGCAGGGTCTGGCCCAGTGCGTGGTGAGCGGGACCGCATTTCTGGACCTCGACGCGGTGGTCATCGACGGCTCCTTCAGCCGCACCATGCTCCTGCGCCTGATTGACGAGACCACGCGAGCCCTGAACAACTACAACTGGGAAGGCATGTGGCCGGCCACCGTGATTGCCGGCAGCATCGGCTCGGACGCCCGGGCACTGGGCGGCGCGCTCCTGCCTTTGCACGAAAACTTCGCGCCCGACCGCGACTTGTTCCTCAAGGTCACGGCTTAGACCGACCCACTCCGCCTCTCGCGGCTGCGGCTGTGTCCTGCACCACCTTTGCTACAAAAAATATAGCTGTCTGCGCAATATCAGCGGGGGCTAGAGGTGATTTTGATGCGTGAAGCCAGCACCACCAGTGCCACCACCGGCACCCCCAGGCAGGCGGTCGCGGTGAAGAAGGCCGGGTAGCCCTGCACCTTCACAAACCAGCCCGAGTAGCCGGCCAGAAACTTCGGAAACAGCAGCATCATCGAGCTGAACAGCGCGTACTGCGTGGCCGAATAGCTGATGTTGGTGAGCGATGACAGGTAGGCGACAAACGCTGCGGTGGCAATGCCGCTGGAGAGGTTGTCCGCCGAGATGACAAATATCAGCGCATTCAGGTCGTGCCCCTGGCCGGCCAGCCAGGCAAACAGCAGGTTGCTGGCAGAACTCAGCAGGGCGCCCAGCATCAGCACCCGCATCACACCAAAGCGCATGGCCAGCACGCCGCCCACAAAGGCGCCTGCCAGCGTCATCACCACGCCGTAGAGCTTGCTCACCGTGGCGACTTCGGTTTTGCTGAACCCCATGTCCACATAAAACGGGTTGGCCATGATACCCATCACCACATCGCTGATGCGGTAGGTGGCAATCAGCGCCAGTATCAGCACCGCATGCCAGCGGTAGCGGCCCACAAAGTCGGCAAAGGGCGCAATCAGCGCGCCTTGGAGCCACTCGCGGGCGTTGCGCGCCGGCGGCAGTGCCTGCTGCGCGGGCTCTTTGGAAAACAGCACCGTCAACATGCCCGGCAGCATGCTGGCCGCCATCAGCAGGTAGGCGGTTTTCCATGCGGCATATTGGTAGGCCTCGGCCTGCGGCGTCTCGGCGCTGGCGGCCAGCCACAAGGCCCCGGCGCCGGCCCAGATCATGGCCAACCGGTAGCCGGTCATATAGGTGGCCGACAACGCGGCCTGGTGACGGCTGTCGGCCGACTCGATGCGAAAGGCGTCCAGCGCAATGTCCTGCGTGGCCGAACCCACCGCCACCGCAATCGCGCACCACACCACCGGCATCAGCGCGACTTTGGGATCGGTCAGCGCCATGCACACCAGCCCCCCCACAACCAGGCTCTGGGCCAGCAGCAGCCAACTGCGCCGCCGCCCCAGCAGCCGCGTGAGCAGCGGAATCGGCAGGCGGTCCACCAGCGGCGACCAGGCCCATTTGAAGGCGTACACCAGTCCCACCCAGCTCAGAAAACCGATGGTCGCCAGGTCGACGCCGGCTTCGCGCAGCCAGAAGCTCAGGGTGCCGAATACCAACAGCAGGGGCAGCCCCGCCGAAAAACCCAGCGACAGCATGCGCAGCGAGGCCGGCTCGGCGTAGACCCTGAGCGTCTCGCGCCAGCGGGGCGGGTCTTCGGGGCGCGGGGTGTCAGGCGTTGCAGGGCTCATCGGGGAATAATACTTCCCACCATGTTCACCAACCCCCTGTCTCCTCCCGTGAAACGCGCCGGCCACAACTGCCGGGCGAGCTCGGGCGTGGCGATGCCGCTGGCGTCCACCGGTGCGAGGGCCCGGCTGCTGGGGCTTCTGTTGGGGCTCGGGCTGATTCTCAGCCTTGCCGGCGGGCCTGCGCTCGCCCGCGAGGGGGTGGAAGTGGGTGGCAACTCTGCCTTCAGTAAGCTGGTGCCGGCGCAAGACATCGAGCTTTCGGCGGCCCGACAGTACGCCCAGATGCTGGGCGACGCGCGGCAACAAAACGCGCTGGCAGGCCCCGACAACGCGCAACTGCAGCGCCTGCGGGCGATTGCACGGCGCATTATTCCGTTCGCGACTGACTGGAATCCGCGCGCCAAAGGCTGGCGCTGGGAGGTGAACCTGATGGGCTCCAAGCAGATCAACGCCTTCTGCATGCCCGGCGGCAAGATTGTTTTCTACACCGGTATTCTGGAGTCGCTCAAGCTCACCGACGACGAGGTCGCCATGGTGATGGGCCACGAGATCGCCCACGCCTTGCGCGAGCACGCCCGCGAACGCATGGGCAAGTCGGTGGCCACCGGGCTGGGGGCCAACCTTCTGGGCCAGGCACTGGGCCTGGGCCAGATCGGCCAGACCGTGACGAACTATGGCGCGCAGCTGCTCACCCTCAAGTTCGGCCGCGAAGACGAGTCCGAGGCCGACCTGGTGGGGCTGGAGCTGGCCGCCCGCGCGGGCTACGATCCTCGCGCCGGCATTACCCTGTGGCGCAAGATGTCGGCCGCCAATAAAAACGCCCCCCCTCAGTGGCTTTCCACCCACCCCGCCGGCAGCACCCGCATTGCCGACATAGAGGCCGCCCTGCCGCAGGTCATGCCGCTTTTTGCGCGTGCGCAAAAACCCCCCGCCCGATAAGCGAACGATGCCGGCCAAGGCCCTACCGTGCTAGGGCTTGCCAGATTGACGCACGTCAAGAACCCCAGTACCTTCGGGGTCGGCTCGGGCCGCACACCGACTCGACATGACAGCCTGGTTCACCCCGTGCGCATTGATTTTTTTAACTTTCAACATGAACTTCAACAATTTGAAATTGGCCAGCAAGCTGGCGTGGGGCTTTGGTCTGGCCGGCCTGATTCTGGTGCTGATTTCCACGCTCTCCATCCAGCGCTTCCGCTCGCTGGGTGAGATGGTCAATATCGTGATTCACGACCGTTACGCCAAGGTGGAGCAGGTATTCGTAATAGTTGAGCACCAGAACATGCAGGCCCGCTACCTGCGCAACGCCATCCTCGCAGCCAAGCAGCCCGAAAAGATGGAAGCCTGGCTCACCAAGGTTGACCAGGAGGCCGCAGCCAATGCGGCGGTGATTGACAAGTTGGCCCCGCTGATTCGTTCAGAAAAGGGGCTGGGCCTGTTCGACGCCCTGAAATCGTCACGTGATTCTTATGCCGCATCGCGCTCCGAGCTCACCAAAATTTTGCGCAGCGGCAAGGTGGATGAGGCCGGCGAATACCTGCTGACCGAGTTTCAAAAGCCGCAGCTTGCGTACTTTCAGGCTGCCGAAGCGCTGGTCCACTACCAGGAAGACCTGATGCACAAAGACAGCGAAAAGATGGAGGCGGACATTGCCAACGCAATCTACGTGATCGCAGGCCTCACCGCGGTGGCGCTCGCGATCGCTGTGGCTATCTCCATCTTCATTGCGCGCTCCATTACCGTCCCCATGTCGCAGGCGGTGCGTATTGCCAGCAGCGTGTCGCAGGGCGACCTGAGCACCTCGATTCAAGTGAACAGCACCGACGAAACCGGCCAGCTGCTGACCGCCCTCAAGACCATGCAAACCGAGCTCATCCGCTTGGTGCGCCAGGTGCGCCAAAGTTCCGACAGCGTGGCCAATGCCAGCGCGGAAATTGCCCAGGGCAACCAGGACCTGTCCGCCCGCACCGGCAGCCAGGCCAGCGCCCTTGAAGAAACCGCCGCCACCATGGAAGAGCTCAGCTCCCAGGTCAAACACAACGCAGACAGCGCCCGCCAGGCCAATCAACTGGCCGCCAGCGCATCTGCCATCGCTGCCCGCGGTGGCGAGGTGGTGGGCCGGGTAGTCCACACCATGAAGGACATCAACGACTCGTCACGCAAGATTGCCGACATCATCAGCGTGATTGACGGTATCGCCTTCCAGACCAACATCCTTGCGCTGAACGCGGCGGTCGAAGCGGCCCGCGCTGGCGAGCAAGGCCGCGGATTTGCGGTGGTGGCCAGTGAGGTTCGTTCGCTGGCAGGGCGCAGTGCCGCGGCGGCCAAGGAAATCAAGAACCTGATCAACGCCAGCGTGGAGCGCGTGGAGCACGGCGCCGCGCTGGTGGACGACGCAGGGTCGACCATGACCGAAGTGGTCAGCTCCATCCGCAGGGTGAGCGACTTGGTGGGCGAAATCAGCTCTGCCAGCGACGAGCAGGCTGCGGGTGCCGCGCAAATCGGTGAGGCCGTGACCGAGATGGACCAGGCCACCCAGCAAAATGCCGCATTGGTCGAAGAAATGGCCGCGGCCGCCAGCAGCCTCAGAGCTCAGTCGAGCGAACTGGTGAAGGTGGTCGCTGTCTTCAAGCTCGACGCACAGGGCTCCGGCAACAATAGCCAGTTCAAGCCCGGCAGCGGCGCCGTTCGCGCCGCTGCGCGTGCGCCAGTGGCCGCTCACCAGAGCGCCGAGCGCCGCAGCCCGCCACCCGCCAGCCCCAAGCTCCGGGCCCCCGCGCAGAAGGCAGCCTCATTGCCAAAACCGGACAGCATTGCGCAGACCGACAAAGCGGGCGATAACAAGGAGTGGGAAAGCTTCTGAGGCTAAGCCGCTGGCGCTTTGAGGCACGCCGCGCGGCTAGACCCGCGACTTGCTGCACCCGGGATCACAGCGCCAGGTCGTACTCCAGGGTGACCGGCGCGTGGTCTGAGAACTTCTCGCCCTTGTAAATGTTCACGCTTCGGGCGCTGGCTGCGAGGGCCGGCGTGGCGAGGTGGTAGTCCAGCCTCCAGCCCACGTTCTTGGCATACGCCTGGCCGCGGTTGCTCCACCAGGTGTAGCAGTCGTCGGTGGCGGTGGGCTCGAGTTGGCGGAACACGTCGATGAAGCCGCCCTCACCCAAGGCCTTGCTCATCCAGGCGCGCTCTTCGGGCAGGAAGCCAGAGTTTTTCCGGTTGCCCTTCCAGTTTTTCAGGTCGATTTCCTGGTGGGCGATGTTCAGGTCGCCGCACAGCAGCAGCTCGCGCTCTGTGCGGAGCTTTTGCAGGTGCGGGTAAAACTCCTCCAGAAAACGGAACTTGGCGGCCTGCCGGTCTTCGCCGGAGGAGCCGCTGGGAAAGTAGGCGCTGATGATGGAGAGCTTGCGCACCGGCGTGTCAAAGCGCAGTTCAAGATAGCGCCCTTCGGGGTCAAACTCCGCGGAGCCGAAACCGATGCGCACATCGCTGGGCGTGTGCCGGCTGTAGATACCGACACCGGAATACCCTTTTTTCTCGGCAAAATGAAAGTGCCCGTGCAAATCGCCCAGGCGTTCGAAGCGCCCTTGGACGTCACCGGCCTGGGCCTTCACCTCTTGCACACAAATACAATCAGGCTGCGCCCGGGCAAGCCAGGCTTCTAGGCCCTTGCTGGTGGCAGAACGGATGCCGTTGAGGTTGAGGCTGGTTAATTTGAACAAGGAAATCCCCATGTCGGACAAGGACCCGTTGGCCCAGGAGTTTGTGCAATTTGCGGTGGCGTGCGGGGTGCTGCGGTTTGGTGAGTTCAAGACCAAGGCCGGGCGCATGAGCCCCTATTTTTTCAATGCCGGCCTGTTTGACGACGGGGCCAAGCTCGGCCGGCTCGCGGAATTCTATGCGCAGCGTTTGATGACGAGCGGCATCGAGTTCGACATGGTGTTCGGCCCAGCTTACAAGGGAATTCCGCTGGGGGCGGCGGTCGCCGTGGAGCTGGCGCGCCGCGGGCGCAACGTCCCTTTTGCCTACAACCGCAAGGAAGCCAAAGACCACGGTGAGGGCGGCACCCTGGTGGGCGCGCCCTTGCAGGGCCGGGTGCTGATCATTGACGACGTCATGTCCGCGGGCACCGCTGCGCGCGAGTCGATTGCCATCATTCGGGCCGCAGGTGCGACGCCGCATGCGGTGTGTATTGCGCTGGACCGGCAGGAGATGGCGACCGAGAACGGCCAGGACGTTCCCTACAGCGCGGTGCAATACGTGCGCCAGCAGCTCGGGCTGCAGGTGGGCGCGATAGCGAAGCTGGCGGATTTGATGCAGTTTCTCGAGCACGACAGCACGCTGGCGGAGCACGCCGCACGGGTGCTGGACTACCGCCAGCGCTACGGCGTGAAAGACGCGCCATGAAGCGGCGCGGCTGCATAGCGCGCATCCTTGTGCTGCCCATGCTGGCCGCGGCGTCTTCGTCTCTGTGGGCGCAAGAGGCGCCACCCGCCGGCAGCGTCTACACCTGTGTGGATGCCAAAGGGCGCAAGCTCACTGCGGACCGGCCCATCACCGACTGCCTGGACCGCGAACAAAAAATCCTGAATCCGAGCGGCACGGTGCGGGCGAAAATCGGGCCCAGCCTCACCGCCCACGAGCAGGCGGAGTTGGAGTCCCAGCACAAGCGCGAAGCCTTGGAGCGCAGCCGCAGCGCTGACGAAAGGCGCCGTGACCGGGCCCTGCTCATGCGCTACCCCGCGAGGGCCGCTCACGACCAGGAACGGGCGCAGGCGCTGGCCCAAGTGGTCTCGGTTGCAAGCGAAGCCGTCCTGCGCCTCGAGGCGCTCATAAAGCAGCGCCGTACCTTGGACAGCGAGATGGAGTTCTACAACCGGGACCTTGACAAGGCACCCGCGTACATGCGCCGGCAAATCGAAGAAAACGTCCAGAACCAGGCGGTGCAGCGCCGCTTTATTGCCGATCAGGACGCCGAGGCCCGCCGGGTGAATGAGCGATTTGATGACGAGCTCAAGCGACTCCAACGCCTGTGGGCTGCGGCAGGCGCCGCCCCGCGCTAGACGGAGAGCTTTCCCCGCAGGAGGTCGTTCACCTGCTGCGGGTTGGCCTTGCCCTTGCTGGCTTTCATGATCTGCCCGACCAGCGCGTTCAGGGCTTTCTCGTTGCCGCCCTTGAACTCGGACACGTTCTTGGCGTTAGCCGCAATCACTTCATCCACGATGGCTTCCAGCGCGCCGGTGTCGTTCATCTGCTTGAGTCCCTTGGAGTCGATGACGGCATCCACATCGGTCGCTCCCTCCCACAGCGCGTCAAACACTTGCCTGGCGGCGCTGTTGGAGATGGTGCTATCCGCAATGCGGCCCACCAGCTGAGCCAGCGTAGGGGCCGCCACCGGCGACTGAGCGATGGACAGGTCCTGGGCGTTCAGGCGCCTTGCGAGTTCGCCGGTCATCCAGTTGCTGGCCAGTTTGGCCTGGCCGCTGGCGCGGGCAGCGGACTCAAAGTAGCTGGCCATCGCCAGGCTTTGGGTCAGCTGGGTGGCGTCGTATTCGCTCAAGGCATAGTCCGCCTGAAAGCGCGCCGCCATGTTGCGCGGCAACTCGGCCATCTGCGCCCGCACCGCCTCAATCCACTGCTCCGAAATACAGAGCGGTGGCAGGTCGGGGTCGGGGAAATAACGGTAGTCGGCGGCGTCTTCCTTGGTGCGCATGGCGCGGGTTTCGCCGGTGTCGGGGTTGAAAAGCACGGTGGCCTGTTGGATGGCGTGGCCGTCCTCAATCTGCCCGATCTGCCAGCGCACTTCAAAGTCAATGGCCTGTTGCATGAACTTGAAGCTGTTGAGGTTCTTGATCTCGCGGCGGGTGCCGAGCGGCTGGCCGGGCTTGCGCACCGAGACGTTGGCGTCGCAGCGGAAAGAACCCTCCTGCATGTTGCCATCGCAGATGCCGATCCAGGTCACGATCTTGTGCAGCTCCTTGGCATAGGCCACGGCCTCGGCGCTGGAGCGCATGTCGGGTTCGGTAACGATCTCCAGTAGCGGCGTGCCGGCGCGGTTCAGGTCGATGCCGCTCTGCCCGATGAAGTCCTCGTGCAAGGACTTGCCGGCGTCTTCTTCCAGGTGGGCGCGTACCAAGCGGACGGTTTTCTTTTCCTCGCCCAAAAAGAATTCCACTGCGCCGCCTTGCACCACCGGTATTTCAAACTGGCTGATTTGGTATCCCTTGGGCAGGTCGGGGTAGAAGTAGTTTTTGCGGGCGAAGATGCTGCGCGGCGCGATGTGCGAGCCGATGGCCAGGCCGAACTGGATTGCGCGTTCCACCGCACCTTTGTTCATCACCGGCAGGGTACCGGGCAGTGCCAGATCCACGGCGCAGGCCTGGGTGTTGGGCTCGGCGCCAAACGCGGTGGACGCGCGCGAAAAAATCTTGGACCGGGTGGAGAGCTGGGCGTGCGTCTCAAAGCCGATGACAACTTCGTAGCCGCCGACGAGCAAGGACTTGATGGGGGAGGGTGTGCTTGCCATGGTCAGATTCCTGCGGGCTTGGCCAGGTGGAAGTCGCTCGCGAGTTGGAAGCGGTGCGCCGCATTGAGGAGGCGGGACTCTGCGAAATAGTTGCCGAGTAATTGCATGCCAATCGGCAGTCCCTTGTCGGACTCGCTCGAAGCAAAGCCTACCGGAATGCTCATGCCGGGCAGACCCGCCAGGGAGCCCGAAAGAGTGAAGATGTCGGCCAGGTAGTTGGCTACCGGATCGGCAGATTTTTCACCGATCTTCCAGGCCACCGTGGGTGCCACCGGACCGGCAATCACATCGCATTCCTTGAAGGCGTTCTGAAAGTCGTCAGCAATCATGCGGCGGATTTTTTGCGCCTGCAGGTAGTAGGCGTCGTAATACCCGTGGCTGAGAACATAAGCGCCGATCATGATGCGGCGCTTCACCTCGTCGCCGAAGCCTTCGGCGCGGGTCTTTTTGTACATGTCGGCCAGGTCGCCGTAGTCCTTGGCGCGGTGGCCGAATTTCACGCCGTCAAAGCGGCTGAGGTTGCTCGAGGCCTCGGCCGGCGCAATGATGTAGTAAACGGGGATGGACAGCTCAGTGCGCGGCAAGGCAATAGGCACCAGTTTTGCGCCCAAGCTTTGATAGTGCTTGAGTGCGGACTCGACCGCCGTGCGCACATCGTCCGACAGGCCCTCTCCAAAAAACTCTTTTGGCACGCCGATGCGCAGGCCTTCGATGTTGTCGTTCAGCGTGCGGCTGAAGTTCTCGGCAGGCAGGTCTAGTGTGGTGGAGTCCCGGTCGGGGTCGGGGCCGCACATGGCAGTCAAAAGCAATGCGCAGTCTTCGGCGCTGCGGGCCATGGGGCCGGCCTGGTCGAGGCTGGAGGCGAATGCCACCATGCCGTAGCGTGAAGCGCGGCCGTAAGTGGGTTTGATGCCGGTGATGCCGCAAAACGCCGCGGGCTGGCGGATGGACCCGCCGGTGTCGGTGCCGGTGGCTGCGGGCACCAGGCGCGCTGCCACGGCCGCCGCACTACCACCGGACGATCCGCCGGGAATGCGTGCGGCATCCCAGGGATTGCGCACCGGCTGAACGGAGTCGCTGCCTACCGGTGCGATGGCCGAGTTTTCATTGCCCGAGCCCATGGCAAATTCGTCGCAGTTGAGCTTGCCCACGGTGACGGCCCCGGCGTCGGCCAGGCGCTGCACAACGGTCGCATCAAACGGTGAGCGGTAGCCCTTGAGCATGCGCGAGCCGGCGGTGGTGGCGAAGTCGCGGGTCACAAAGATGTCCTTGTGCGCCAGCGGCAGGCCCTCGAGCGGTCCGGCGCATCCGGCGCCCCGGCGCGCGTCAGCGGCCTTTGCCTGGCCCAAAGTGGCCTCGGGGTTGATATCCACAAAAGCGCCCAAGCCGGCGTGCGCCTGCGCGCGGTCCAGAAAATGTTGCGCCAATTCGACGGCAGAGATTTGTTTGGCTGCAAGCGCTTGCAGCAGCTCGTGGGCGCTGAGGTCGTGCGCGGCGCGGGTGGAGAGGGGGGTCGTCATAGGGCCAGAAAAAATTACTCAATCACCTTGGGAACCAGAAACAGACCACGTTCCACGGCGGGGGCGCTGCGCTGGTTGGCCTCGCGCTGGTCGGGCTCGGAGACTATGTCATCCCGCAGCCGGAGCGTGATGTCCTGAATGGCGGCCACGGGGTGCGCCAGGGGCTCAATGCCCGAAGTGTCCACAGTCCGCATGGCCTCGACGATGCCGAAAAATCCATTGAGTTGCGTGAGCATGCGCTCACTTTCCTCGGGCTGTAGTTCGAGCCGCGCCAGATTGGCAATTCGCGCGATGTCGGTAGATGTCAGTGACATGGGTTTAGAAGGGTTTAATCTGGGGGCAAATCGCGCCAAAGTGCAGCGTTCCCCGGGAGTTATTCACAGGCGATGGGGTATTATCCAGCCTTTGGTTCGGGGTCCGGAAAACATCGGCCCTGAGGCCCAAAATGCACTCGTAAATTGTCAAAAACCGGTGATGCGGCGCCGAAGCGCGCCGTGTACCTGAGAGGATCTGTAATGTTTGGTGCTTTTCGTCAGTATTTTTCTACTGACTTGGCGATTGACCTTGGCACTGCCAACACCCTGATTTTTGTGCGCGACAAGGGCATCGTTCTCGACGAGCCGTCTGTCGTTGCCATCCGCCACGAAGGTGGCCCCCAAGGCAAAAAAACGATCCAAGCCGTTGGCCGCGAAGCCAAGGCCATGTTGGGCAAAGTGCCCGGCAACATCGAAGCCATCCGCCCGATGAAAGACGGCGTGATTGCCGACTTCACGGTGACTGAGCAGATGCTCAAGCAGTTCATCAAGATGGTGCACCCGCGCGGCGTGTTCAAACCCAGCCCCCGCATCATCATCTGCGTTCCTTGCGGCTCCACCCAGGTAGAGCGTCGTGCCATCCGCGAATCTGCATTGGGCGCGGGCGCCAGCGACGTGTACCTGATTGAAGAGCCCATGGCAGCTGCCATCGGCGCCGGCTTGCCGGTGGCCGAGGCAAGCGGCTCCATGGTGGTCGACATCGGTGGCGGCACCACCGAAGTGGGCGTGATCTCGCTAGGCGGCATGGTTTACAAGGGCTCTGTGCGCGTTGGCGGCGACAAGTTTGACGAGGCCATCATCAACTACATCCGCCGCAACTACGGTATGTTGATCGGAGAGCCCACGGCTGAGGCCATCAAAAAGCAAATCGGCTCCGCTTTCCCCGGCTCCGAGGTCCGGGAAATGGAAGTCCGCGGCCGCAATCTTTCTGAAGGTGTGCCACGCAGCTTCACTATCTCGTCCAACGAAATTCTCGAAGCGCTGACCGAGCCACTGAACAACATCGTCTCGGCCGTCAAGAACGCACTGGAACAGACACCGCCGGAGTTGGGCGCCGATATTGCCGACCGCGGCATGATGCTCACCGGCGGCGGTGCGCTCTTGCGCGACCTGGACCGTCTGCTGGCCGAAGAAACCGGTCTGCCGGTGCTGGTGGCTGAAGATCCGTTGACCTGCGTGGTGCGCGGTTGCGGCATTGCTCTGGAGCAGATGGAACGCCTGGGCTCCATTTTCACCAACGAATAATTCCCCCCCCCCACCAGACCCTGAAAGCCGGAAGCAGCGATGCCACTCGGTACGCTGGACAGAGATCCTCCCCCCTTCTTCCGCCAGGGCCCTTCGGCCCTGTCTAAATTGGCCGTCTGTAGCGCGCTGGCTTTGCTGTTGATGGTGGCTGACGCGCGATTCAAAGTCTTGCAGCCTGCGCGCATCGCGCTGGCGGGCGCCCTGTATCCGCTGCAGTGGTTGGCCATCCAGCCGGTGCAATGGGCCGATCGCGCAGGCAACTATGGGTCCACCATAGCCACCGCTGAAACTGCGCAGGAAGAGTCCCGTCGCAAGCTAAGCATGCAGTCCCTGCGGGCCAACCAAGTCGAAGAGCTCGAGCTCGAAAACCAGCGCCTGCGCAAGCTGCTGGACCTGTCCCAGCGCATCACCACCGGCCTACGGGCAGCCCAGGTGTTGTACGACGCCGCCGACCCCTACACCCGTAAAGTCATCATCGACAAGGGCCTGCTGCAACGGGTGCAGGTGGGTTCGCCGGTGCTCGATGAAACCGGTGTTATTGGACAGGTTACCCGGGTCTACCCGCTGGTGAGCGAGGTGACCCTGATCACCGACCGCGATCACGCGATTCCCGTGCTCAATGTGCGCACCGGCGCGCGCGGCGTGGCCTTCGGTGAGAACTCAACCCGTGCAGACGCGCTGGAATTGCGCTACATGGCGGCCAACGCCGATGTGGCGGTCGGCGACCTGCTCACCAGCAGCGGTGTCGACGGGGTCTACCCGCCAGGCCTGCCGGTTGCCCGCGTCGAGAAAGTGGAGCGCAAAGTGGACGCGGTGTTCGCCCGTATTTACTGCGTGCCGCTGGGGCTGGTGTCGGGTGCGACGCATGTCGTGGTGCTCGACCCTGTGGGCAGCCAGATACCGGAGCGGCCCGAGCCTGCGTCCGCGTCGCAGCCAACGCCTGCCGCAAAGCCTAAAGGAGGCCGGCCATGATCATGCGCCCGGGTCAGCAATTGCTGCTGCCGGCCAAGCCCCTGTTCATCTGGGGTAGCCTGGTCGTTGCCCTGCTCCTCAACATGGTGCTCAACATGGGTGTCTGGGGCCGCCAGGCCTGGACGCCCGACCTGCTGGCTGTGTTGCTGCTGTTCTGGACGGTGCACCAGCCGCTTCGCGTGGGCATTGGTGCTGCCTTTTTCTTCGGCCTTCTGAGCGATGTGCATCAAGGGGCTTTGCTGGGCCAGCATGCAATGTCGTATTCGGCGTTGAGCTACATGGCTATTGCCGTCCACCGGCGGCTACTCTGGTTCTCGGTGCCTTCCCAAGCGGCGCAGGTGCTGCCTTTGTTTGCGCTCGCGCAGGCGCTGGAGTTGCTATTGCGGCTGGCAGGAGGCGGTACTTTTCCGGGCTGGCTCATGGTGCTGGCCCCGCTGCTGGAGTCCGCTTTGTGGCCGCTGGTCAGCGTTGTTTTGCTGGCGCCGCAGCGACGTGCGCCTGACCCCGATGTCAACCGGCCCTTGTAAGGTGGGGGCGCCGTGACCGTACTGCGCAATGTTCAGGCGGAGTTGGCACGGTTTCGCACCCGTATTTTTGTGGTCAGCCTGCTGGTGTTGGTCTGCTTCTTTTTGTTGTTTGCCCGGCTTGTGTACCTGCAAATCGTCCGGCACGAAGACCTGCGCGCGCAGGCCGAGAGCAACCGCACCTCGATTGTGCCCATCGTGCCCAACCGCGGCCTGATTGAAGACCGCAACGGCGTGGTGCTGGCGACCAACTACTCCGCCTACACGCTGGAGATCAACCCTTCCAAAAGTCGCGCCCTCGAGGAGACGATTGACGAGCTGGCTAAAGTGGTGGACATCAGCGCACGCGACCGCCGGCGCTTCAAGAAGCTGATGGAGGAGTCCAAAAGCTTCGAGTCCCTGCCCATCCGCACCCGCCTGAGCGACGCCGAGGTGGCCCGTTTTGCAGCCCAGCGCTTCCGCTTCCCAGGTGTAGAAATCAAAGCGCGGCTGTTCCGCAACTACCCGTATGGCGAACTGGCCAGCCACGTGATCGGTTATATCGGGCGCATCAACCGGTCTGAGAAAGAGAAAATTGACGAGAGTGAAGACCAGGCCAATTACCGTGGCACCGAGTACATCGGAAAGCTCGGTGTGGAGCAGAGCTTTGAGTCGGTCTTGCACGGCATCACCGGCGTGGAGCGTATTGAAACTTCGGCCGGCGGACGCGCCGTTCGCAAGCTGGCGAGCAATCCGTCGACCCCGGGAAATGTTGTGGTGCTGTCCATCGACATCAAACTGCAAAAGCTGATTGAGGACATGTTCGGCACGCGGCGCGGTGCGCTGGTGGCCATGGACCCCAAGACCGGCGAGGTGCTGGCATTCGTCAGCAAGCCGACCTTTGATTCCAACCTCTTTGTGGAAGGCATTGACCAGGAAAACTGGCAAATGCTCAACGAATCCATCGATAAGCCCTTGCTGAACCGGGCCTTGCGCGGCACCTATCCGCCGGGCTCGACCTACAAACCTTTTATGGCGCTGGCCGCCCTAGAGACCGGCACCCGCACGCCGCAGACACTGATTAACGACCCCGGCTTTTATATGTTCGGCGGCAACCGCTTCGGCAGCCCCGAGAACGAGAAGGGCGGCATCATGGACATGCGCCGCGCCATCGTGGAGTCCAGCAACGTCTACTTTTATTCGCTGGCCAACGAGCTGGGCGTGGACACCATGCACGACTTCATGCGGCCGCTGGGCTTCGGGCAGCTCACCGGTATCGATGTTCAGGGCGAAGTACGTGGTGTGTTGCCCAGCCAGGCCTGGAAGCGCAGGTACTACAAGCGCCCAGAGCAGCAGCGCTGGTATGCCGGTGAGACCATCTCGCTGGGCATCGGCCAGGGTTACAACACCTTCACCATGCTGCAAATGGCACAGGCCATGTCGATCGTGGCCAACAACGGCGTCAAGCACAAGCCGCAACTCGTCATCGCCACCCGCGAGGCCAGCTCTAGGGTGCGCACGCCGGTTCCGCCGGAGCCGCCGGTGGATTTGGGCTATAAGCCCGACCATATTCAGGTGATTCGCGACGCGATGGTTGGCGTCACCCAGGGAGGCACTGGCACCCGTGTGTTTGCAGGCGCCGGCTATTTGAGCGGCGGCAAGACCGGCACGGCGCAGGCGGTGAGCCTGAACAAAAATCAGAAATACAACGCCTCGGCCATGGAAGAGCACCAGCGCGACCACTCGCTCTACATTGCGTTTGCGCCCTCCGAGGCGCCCACCATCGCCTTGGCCGTGATTGTGGAAAACGCGGGCTTCGGCTCGGCCGCCGCCGCCCCTATCGCCCGGCGCACCTTTGATTACTGGCTGCTGGGCCAATATCCCAGCGAAGAGGACATGGCAGCGGTGAGCCAGGGCAAGGCCTTCGCCCCAATCGGCAAACCGCGCGTCGCCGCGGAACTGCCCTGGCCCTGAAACGATCCGCCTTCAGCCGGCCCGAAAGAAGGCGTCGTAGGCCGTTTTCACAATCAGCGCAGACACCACCACCAGGAACACTCCGCGCACAAACCCGGCGCCATGTTTGAGTGCGAGGTGGGTGCCTGCGAGGCTGCCCGCCACATTGGCCAGCGCCATGACGGCCACAAAGTGCCACCAGACATGGCCGGTCAGGCCAAAGAACAGCAAGGCTGCAGAATTGGACGCGGTGTTGAGCAGCTTGGCGCCCGCAGACGCATGCAAGAAGTCATAGCCCAGCAGACGCACCAGCAGGAACACAAAAAAGCTCCCGGTGCCCGGCCCGAAAAAGCCGTCGTAAAACCCCACGCACGCGCCCAGCAGGCAGGCCACCAGCACCTCCTGGCGGCCGCTAAAGCGCGGGGCGTGGTGCCGGCCCATGTCCTTACGCACCAGGGTGTAGGCCAGCACGAGCAGCAAAACAAATGGCAGCGCTTTGCGCAGGTAGGCGGGGGAGACTTGCGTGACCAGCCAGGCCCCTGCCATGGCAGCCGTGAAGCAGGCCAGCGTGGCAGGCAGCAGCGCGTGCCACGGCAGGCTCACCTTGCGGTTGTATTGCACGGCGGCGAAGGCCGTGCCCACCACCGAGGCGCCCTTGTTGGTACCGAACAGCGTGGCCGGATGTGCGGCCGGAAACACGGCGAACAGTGCGGGCGTCAGTATCAGCCCGCCACCGCCCACGATCGCATCCACAAATCCGGCCAGGCCGGACGCCAGCGAGACGATGAGCAGTTCCATGCGGGGATTGTCGCACCGCGACCGGCGGGGTTATTGCTATGGTTTCAAGAGCTGTCTGCGCGATAGGGACGGGCGCTCAGTGCCCATTTGCCTTGTAGAAATAAAAAAGCACCGGACGGAGCCGGTGCTTTGGTGAGGCTGCATCTTGGCGTGCAGAAAATATTGCTGTGATTCTTGGCCGTCTCCTCGGCGTCTCTTCCAGTTTGGCCTTGTGGGCCTCGCAGTTGCTTGTGGGGTGTTGAGTTGGACGCGACTGTAGCGGGGGCCGCCGTATCCGGGCATCGGGATAAACCCTTCATTGCGGCCGTTCTGCATCCTCCGCAATCCACTGGGCGGCCTTCTCGGCAATCATCAGCGTGGGCGAGTTGGTGTTGCCGCTGGTGATGAGCGGCATGACGCCGGCATCCACCACCCGCAGGCCGGCCACGCCGCGCACCTTAAGGCGGCTGTCCACCACCGCCAGCGGGTCGTCCAGAGGGCCGCCCACCTGGCCCATTTTGGTAGTGCCCACGGGGTGGAAGATGGTGGTGGCGATGTCGCCCGCCAGCTGCGCGAGCTCGGCATCACTCTGGAACTGGCTGCCCGGCTTGTATTCCTCGGGCTGAAAAGACGCTAGAGCCGGCTGCGCCACGATGCGCCGCGTCATCCGCAGCGAGTCGGCGGCGACCTGCCGGTCCTCGTCGGTACTGAGGTAGTTCGGGGCGATGCGGGGCGCCGCCCGGAAATCGTTGGATGTGATCTGCACCGTGCCGCGGCTGGTGGGGTTGAGGTTGCAGACGCTGGCGGTGATGGCGTTAAAGCGGTGCAGCGGCTCACCAAAGGCATCCAGGCTCAGGGGTTGCACGTGGTACTGGATGTTGGGGTAGGGCAGCTCGGGGCGGCTGCGGGCGAAGGCGCCGAGCTGGCTGGGCGCCATGCTCATCGGGCCGCTGCGCTTGAGCGCGTATTCCAGACCGATCTTGGCCTTGCCCCATAGGCTGGAGGCCTGGGTGTTGAGGGTGGTGGTGTTGCGCACCTTGAAGACGGCGCGGATCTGCAGGTGATCCTGCAGGTTGGCGCCCACCCCGGGGGTGTCCTGCAGCACCGCAACGCCCTGGCTTTGCAGCAGCTGCGCCGGGCCAATGCCGGAGAGCTGCAAAATCTGCGGCGAGCCCACTGCGCCGGCACACAGCAGCACTTCAGCGCGCGCCGTGGCGGTGACCATCTCGCTGCCGTCCCACACCTGCACTCCGGTGCAGCGCAGGGAGGCGTCCTGCGCGGCGCCGGTTGGCGCGGGCTCGATGACCAGCTTGGCCACCTGTGCGCTCGTCCAGAGCTCGAAGTTCGGGCGGCCGTAGCACATCGGGCGCAAAAAGGCCCGGGCGGTGTTCCATCGCCAGCCGTCTTTCTGGTTGACTTCGAAGTAGCCCACGCCCTCGTTGTTGCCGCGGTTGAAGTCGTCGGTGGCAGGAATGCCCGCCTGCGTTGCGGCCCGGGCAAAGGCGTCGAGTACGTCCCAGCGCAGGCGCTGCTTTTCGATGCGCCACTCACCGCCGGCCTGGCGGTGGCGCAGAACCCGTGCGTACTCCGACGCGCCGTCCTGCAACAGCGGCTGGGCGCTGCCCTTGGCACCGTGCATGGCGCTCGCGCCTTTGTAGTGGTCTTCGTGCAGCTTGAAGTAGGGCAGGCTGTTGTCCCAGGTCCAGCTGGCATCGCCGGTGAGCTGGGCCCAGCGGTCGTAGTCGCGGGCCTGCCCGCGCATGTAAATCATGCCGTTGATGCTGCTGCAGCCGCCCAGAGTCTTGCCGCGCGGGTAGCGCAGGCTGCGGCCGTTGAGCCCTGCTTCGGCGGCGGTCTGGTAGAGCCAGTCGGTGCGCGGGTTACCAATGCAATACAGGTAGCCCGCCGGGATATGAATCCAGTGGTAGTCGTCCTTGCGGCCGGCCTCGATCAGCAGAACCCGCTTGGAGGCGTTTGCGCTCAGGCGGTTGGCCAGCAGGCAGCCCGCGGTGCCGGCGCCGATGATGATGTAGTCAAAGGTGTTTTCGTGGTTCATAGCATCAAAAAGCAGGCCGCTGCCACGGCCGTGGGTAACAGGGCGCCCAACAGCAAACCGAGCACGCCGACGGACTGGTCTTGAAAACCTTGCCGCAGCAAGGCAACACCCGCAGGGTTAGGCGCATTGGCGATGATGGTGAGTCCGCCACCGGTCACTGCGCCGGCCATCAGCATGTACTGCGCGGCGGGGCTGATGCCCTCAATCAGCGAGCCCAGATAGGTGAGGGCGGCATTGTCGGTCACGGCGGTGAGCGCAACGGCGCCCCAGAACAGGGCGTTAGGGGTCAGGCTCTCGACCAGCGGCTGAAGCCACCACTGCTGCATGCCGCCGAGCACCACCAGCCCCGCCAGGAAAAAGCCCACCAGCAGCCCCTCCTTGAGGATGAGCGGGCTCTGGTGTGCGGGGTAGGCCTGCGTGTACCCCAGGAAGAACAGGAACAAGCCCATAAACAACACCGGGTGGTGCGCCAGCACCACCACACCCGCCAGCACGCCGATATGCACCAGGCTCACCACCCACGGCACGCCATCGGCGCCGGCCTCAGGCTGCGCCGCCTGACCATTGCTGCCGGACGGCACCAGGTTGCGGCGCATCGCCCAGGTCACAACGCTCGCGTTCAGCACCACCGCCACCATCGCCTTCCAGCCGAAATGGGTCGCCATGTAAGCGCTATCCCACTGCCAGGTTGCGGCCACCATCAGCACCGGTGGTGCGGCAAACGAGGTGAGCGTGCCGCCAATGGAAATATTGACAAACAGCACGCCAAGCGCCGCGTACTTGAGGCGCTCCGGCATGGCGGGGGTAAAGATAAGCGGCGCGAGCATCAGCGCGGCCAGGGTCATGGCAGCCGGCTCGGTGACCAGCGAGCCCATCAGAGGCACGACCGCCAGTCCCATCCACACCAGCACCAGCGCCTGCGGCAGCGGGACGCAGCGGCTGATGCCCCCCAGCACGCCGCGCACCAGCGCGAGCACCGGCCTGGACGCGGCCACCACCATCACCACAAACACGAACAAGGGCTCGGTGTACTTGCGCGACTCAGCGTAGGCGATGGCCTCCTGGCTGCCCGCCAGCAGCGCAATAGCCGCCACCAGCACAAAGGCCCAGAAACCAAACACCACCTCCACCTCGCCCAGCAGGTGCAGCAGTCCGGCGTGGGCAGGGTAGCGGTGGACCAGCCGCTCCAGCAGCTTGGCGCAAAAAGTGTGCAGGAGCGCCACGCCAAACACCACGGCGCCGACCCACTGCAACAGCGTCATCGTTTCGGCGGTGGTGCTCATCGGCCGCTCCAGACGGGTTTACGCTTTTCCTGGAAGGCCTTCTGGCCCTCTTGCGCGTCTTCGGTCAGGGTGAGAAGGGCGATCTGGCTCTCGGTGAAAGCCATGGATTCTTCGAAGGCCATCGTCTGCACCGCTTTCATGGTGTAGATCCCGCGGCGGATGGCGGCGGGCGATTTGTCCAGGATACGGTTCAGCAGCCACTGCAACTTGGCGTCGACATCGTCGTCCACATAGTTGACCAGCCCGCAGGCCAGAGCTTGCGCGCTGGTCATGGGCTCGCCGGTGATGCACATCTCGGAGAGCACCCGACGTGGAATGAGGTGCTGCAGCGCGGTGAGCACCTGCGCGGGGAACAAGCCCAGCTTCACCTCGGGCAGCCCGAAGCTGGCGTGGCTGGCGGCCACGGCCATGTCGCACATGGACAACAGGCCCATGCCGCCGGCCAGGCAATGACCGTTCACCCGGGCAATCAGCGGCACATGGCTGGCCCGCGCAGCGCGCAGCAGCTGCGCCAGATGGCCGTGGGGCTGCGAAAAATCGTCGGTAAATGCCTTGGCCGCCTGCAAGTCGGCGCCCGCGCAGAAGGCCTTGGCGCCGGCGCCGGTGATGACGATGGCGCGCACATCAGGCTGCTGCTGCGCGGCGCGAATGGCTTCGGCCATGCCAGCGAGAACGCCGTGGCTCATGGCGTTGCGGCGCTCCTCGCGCTGGATGGTGAGCCACAGGACGCCGGCACGCAATTCGGTGCCGAGTTCCCCGGTGGGACGCTTGTCTTCTTGCATGGTGGGTCTGTCTCCTGCGCCAATGTTGTGTTCGATGGGATCGGCTGCCGCGTGAGGGTACCATTCCACGCTTAGCCACTTCGTCATTTGCGCCCCGTGGAGGATACCCAACCCGCCTTGATCATCAGCCACGGTCCGCAGGGCCCGCACATTGCTTTGCGCGGGCGCTGGACGGCCGACGCCTTGGCTGTGCGCGGCGTGTGGCCGGGGCTGGAGCAGCAGCTCGCGAAGCTGCCCGCCCGGCTGCCCGGGGCCGCACCCACGCAAACGCTTCTGCCGCCCCCGGCTCCCCGGGAAGACTGTGCGTGGGACCTGACGAGGGTGCAGCGCATGGACCACACTGGCGCGCAGGTGCTCTGGAATGCCTGGGGCAGGCGCTGGCCCCAGCGGCTGGAGGCCGCCGCGGTGCAGCGTGCCCTGCTCGAGCGGGTCGAGACATTCTCCGTGCCGGCCCCTGCCACCGAGCGCCGTCACTGGACGGGCCTGTTGCAGTCGCTGGGCCGCCAACTGATTGGCGGTCTAGGCCATTTAGGCAGCATGGTGCGTTTGATCGGGCAGCTGTTGCTTGACCTGGTTCAGCTCCTTCGCAACCCTTTGCAAGGCCCGTGGCGGGACGTGTCGGGCCACCTCTACCGCATTGGTGCCACCGCCTTGCCGATCACGGCGCTGGTGGGCTTTCTGATCGGAGTGGTGCTGGCTTACCTGATGTCCAAGCAACTGCGGCAATACGGGGCCGACAGCTTCATCGTCAATATTTTGGGTCTGGCCCTGATCCGCGAACTCGGCCCGGTGCTGGCGGCCATTTTGGTGGCGGGTCGCTCGGGCTCGGCGATCACCGCGCAAATCGGCGTCATGCGGGTGACCGAAGAGCTCGACGCCATGCGCGTGATGGGCATCCCCACCGGATTTCGCCTGGTTTTGCCCCGCACCCTGGCCATGGCGGTGGCCATGCCGCTGGTGGCGGGGTGGACCACGATTGCATCTCTGCTGGGCGGCATGCTGGTGGCTGACTTGTCCATGGGCATGGCGCCGGCGTATTTTTTGAGCGCACTGCCCAAGACGGTCGATATCGTCAACCTCTGGCTGGCGCTGGCCAAGTCGTGCGTTTTCGGCGTGCTGATCTCGCTGATTGCCTGCCACCACGGGCTGCGGGTCAAGCCCGACACGCAGAGCCTGGGTGAGGGCACCACAGCGTCGGTGGTCAGCTCCATCACCACGGTGATTCTGGTCGACGCCCTGTTCGCAGTGATTTTCAAGTCGGTGGGCCTGTGAGCGGAGTATTGAGCGGACTTTTGCAAGCCAAGGCGCAGCCTGTGGTCCGGATCGAAAACCTGTCGTCGGTATTCAAGACCGCTTCGGGCCCCGCGGTCATCCACAAAAACCTGAGCCTGAGCGTGGCGGCCGGTGAGTTTTTGTCGGTGGTGGGCGGCTCGGGCAGCGGCAAGACGGTGCTGCTGCGCCAGATGCTGGGGCTGGAAACACCGGCGCAGGGACGTGTCACCGTGCTGGGCCGGCCGGCCGATGAGTTGGGGCGTGCCGGAGCATCGAGCCGGGTGGGTATGTTGTTTCAGCACGGCGCGCTGTTCTCGGCGTTTACCGTGCTGGAGAACATTGCCTTCCCGCTGCGCGAACTCGGCACCCTGCCGCCGGCGCTGGTGCGCGATGCGGCGATGGTGAAACTGCAAATGGTGGGCCTGAGCCCCACGCATGCCCACAAGATGCCGGCCGACCTCTCCGGCGGCATGATCAAGCGCGTGGCGCTGGCCCGCGCCCTGGCCATGGACCCGCCGCTGCTGCTGCTCGACGAGCCCACCGCGGGACTGGACCCCGACAGCGCCGATGCCTTTTGTTCCCTGTTGCAAAGCCTGCACCATGAGCTGGGCCTCACGGTGGTGATGGTCACCCATGATCTGGACACCATCTTCGAGCTCAGCACCCGCATTGCGGTGGTGGCGGACAAGCATGTGGTGGTGGACGCAGCCCCTGCGGTGGTGGCGGCCTTTGACCACCCTTTCGTGCACGATTTTTTCCGGGGCGGGCGGGGGCGGCGTGCGCAACAGCTCTTGCATTCCGCTCACAATCCAGCCTAAATAGACCGACGTATGGAAAACAAATCCCACGCCTTTGCCGCCGGTGCCTTCGTGCTGCTGTTGCTGGCCTTGCTGACCGCAATGGCGGTCTGGCTGACCCGCGACACCACCGAGCAGCGGGTGTTCGAGATTTCCAGCCCCGAGGGCGTTGCCGGCCTGCAGCCGCAGGCGGCAGTGCGCTACAAGGGGGTGCTGGTCGGGCGGGTCATCAGCGTCGGGCTGGACCCGCAGGAGCAGGGCAATGTGCTGCTGCGCATTGCCGTCAATGAAGCCGCCCCCGTGACCCGCAGCACCTTTGCCGCCTTGAGCTATCAGGGCGTGACCGGGCTGGCCTTTGTGCAGCTCGATGACAAGGAGCAGGGCAGCCCGGCGCTGGAGTCCGCAGGCGATGCGCTGCCGCGCATTCCCATGCGGGCCGGCATGGTGTCTCGCCTGTCCGAGCAGGGCGGCAATCTGCTTACCCAGCTTGAGCAGGCCAGCGTCAAGATGAACAGCCTGCTGGCCGACGACAACCAGAAGCAGATCATGGGCGCCATCGGCAACCTGAGCCAGGCAGCCGCCAACCTGAGCAGCCTGAGCCGGCGGGCCGAACAGGCGCTGGGCCCGGCCAACGCGCCCGATGCGGTCAACCTGCCGCAGCTGGCGGCGCAGACCGAAGCCACCTTGAAGACCATGCAGGCCACCGCTGAGCGCCTGAGCAGCAGCGCCCAGACCGTGCGGGATTCGGCCGAGGAATTCCGCCGTACCAACCGCCGCATCGGCGAACCCGGCGGAACGCTCGACAAAATCTCCCAGAGCACCGACGCGCTGGCTGCCACCAGCCGCCAGGTTCAGAGCCAGCTGCTGCCGCGCCTGAACCGCACCGTGGAGGACGCCGGCCGCACCGTGCGCCAGGTGGGCCGTAGCGCCGAGAGCCTGGGTGACCAGCCCCAAAGCGTGCTCTGGGGCCGCGGCACCCACGCCCCGGGGCCTGGCGAACCTGGCTTTGTGACGCCCGCGGCCTTAGCCACCCCCGTAACCGCCACCGCCCCCTGAAGCCGGCGCCAGAAGAACCCGCTGAACCGGAAGCCCCTCACGTGAAAAACGCTATCCAATTCATAGCTGCCCGCGCATACTCCACCTGGGCTGGCGGCACTTTTTGCCTTGTTTTTGCGCTTGCGCTCTCGGGCTGTGCCACCCCCCGCGGCAGCACCGTGCTGGTGTACGACTTCGGGCCCGGGGCCTCGGCCCCGATGCCGGAGCAGCGCACAACTGCCGCGCCGCTGCCTCCGCTGGCACTGGCCGAGGTGGCGGCTGTGGCCGCCCTGGACAACACGGCCGTGCTCTACCGGCTGGGCTACGCCGACGCCAATCTGCTGCAACCCTACGCCCAGGCCCGCTGGAGCATGCCGCCGGCCCAGCTTTTGCGCCAGCAGCTTCGCTCGGCCCTGGGCGCGCGACGCCCAGTGATGTCGGTCAGTGAAGGCCTGCAGTTCCCCGAGGGCAGCCAGGTGCTGCGGCTGGAGTTGGAAGAATTTAGCCAGCTGTTTGACAGCGCCCAGTCCAGCCGTGGACTGCTGCGCTTGCGTGCCACACTCACGCAAACTGCCCCCGGGGGCGAGGTTCTGCTGGCCCAGCGCACCGTGCTGGTCAGCAGCCCGGCCGCCACGCAGGACGCCGCAGGCGGGGTGCGCGCCTTGGCCGCCGCTGCCGCCGCTGCGGTCACTCAGCTCGACGAATGGGTGCAGCAAACGCAGGGCGCCGCGGCCGCGAAGCCCTGACTCCGCACGACCGCGACTAGCGCACGCCCAGCGCCGGGAACAGCTTGGTCAGCCCGTCGCTCATCACTTCGACTGCCAGCGCGGCCAGAATCAGGCCCATGAGCCGCGTCATCACGTTGATGCCGGTTTTGCCCAGTATGCGGGCAATCGGCTGCGCGAGCGAAAAGCACAGCGCCGTGGCCAGCGCGACCACCACGCCGTAGCCCACCAGCGTGCCGAGCTGGAGGAATGACTTGGCCTTGTCGGCGTAAATCACCACGGTGGAGATGGTGGCCGGGCCGGTGAGCAGCGGGATGGTGAGCGGCACCACCGCAATGCTGGCGCCCATGGCGGCTTTCTCGGCGCCGTCCTGCAGCTCGTGGCTGCTGGGCTTGGCTTCGGCCGGCTGGGCGTTGAGCATGTTCAGTGCGCTGGTCATCAGCAGCATGCCGCCGCCGACCTGAAAGCTCGCCAGCGTGATGCCGAAAAACGCCAGTATCTGCAGACCCAGCATGGCGCTCACCGCAATCACCACAAACGCACTCACCGACGACACCCACACCGTGTTGCGCCGCTGCGCGTCCGAAAAGCCCTGGGTGTAGTGGATGAAAAACGGCACGATGGCCAGCGGGTTCACGATGGCCAGAAGAGTCACCAGCGGTTTGAGGTCCATAGCAGTGTCCGGTAGGCGCTGCCGGTGCGGCAGACCAATCATCGTAAAGCACCTTGGCTATGCTGAGTGCTGCTCATACTGCGGCAAACGGCTTGCACATACCGGATGGAGTGGCGACAACATGCAACACGTACTTATTACATGCCTGGTGGCGGCAAGCCTGTTGGTAGCCACGCTGGCGCAGGCGGCAGATTACGCCGGCCCTATTTTTGATGCCCACCTGCATTACAACGTGGAGGCGCAAAAGCCCCACCCGTTGGCCGACGTGCTGGGCCGGATGCAGCGCAGCGGGGTGCGAGCGGTGTTGGCCAACTCCCGCCCCAACGACGGCACGCGCACCCTGACCGAGGCAGGCGCCCTGGCGCGGGCGGCGGGGGTTACCGTGGTGCCGCTGGTGCGCCTCTACCGCGACCGCGCGGACTACAGCAGCTGGTTTCGCGATCCGAGCATCGCAGCCATGGTGGACGCTGAATTGCAGCGCGGCACGGCTGCCGGCCCCTACCGCGGTCTGGGCGAGTTTCACCTCTACGACAGCGCCAATGCCGCCGGCCCCACTGCCATGCAGCTGATGGCCCGTGCCGAGCAGGAGGGACTGGTGGTGCTGGCGCATGTGGACGATGTTGCGGTAGACGGCCTGCTGCGTGCCACCCCCTCGGGCGGCGCCCGCAGCAAGCTGCTATGGGCCCACACCGGCATCGGCGGCACCCCGGTCGAGCGGGTGCGCGCCCTTTTGCGCCAATACCCGGGTCTGATGGGGGAGCTGTCGTACCGGCCGGGGCTGACCTGCTCTGCGGGCGGCGTGTTGACCCTGTGCCCCGAATGGCGGGC
>NZ_CAMCVG010000008.1 GCF_945881795.1 Rhodoferax sp. OV413 | reverse complement strand
CGGGGGCGCCCCGCTGGGCACCGCATTGGCGCAGCATCCGCGCGAGTTTTCTGAGATTTACGTGGCGGTGGTCGCAGCCGGAGAGCACAGCGGGCAGCTGGGGCTGGTGCTCGAGCGGCTTGCCGACGATCTGGAAGAGCAGCAGAACCTGGCTGCCAAGCTGCTGGGCGCAGCGCTTTATCCGGCCATCGTGAGCGTGGTGGCGCTGGCCATTGTCTTGTTTTTGCTGGCCTATGTGGTGCCGCAAATCGCGGCCGTTTTTGCCGGCTCCAAGCAGGCGCTGCCCTTGCTCACGCGCATCATGCTGGCCGTGAGCGATGCGGTGCGCAGCTATGGCCTGGTAGCGCTGTCTGCTCTTATTTTGCTAGCTGGTGGCGCACGTTTGGCGTGGGCTGGGGCCGTTTTTCGCTCCAAAGTAGACGCTGCATGGCTGCGCCTGCCGGTGCTCGGGCGCATGACCCGCAGCTACAACGCGGCGCGCTTTGCCGGCACGCTGGCGATGCTGGCTTCGGCCGGCGTGCCAATTTTGAAGGCCCTGCAGGCCGCCGCAGAAACCCTGAACAACCGCGCCATGCGCGACGACGCCCTGGAGGCGCTGGCGCTGGTGCGCGAGGGCGCTCCGCTGGCCAGCGCGCTGGCCCGCAACCGGCGCTTTCCGGCGCTGCTCAGCATGTTTGCGCGCCTGGGCGAACAAACCGGTCGCCTGCCCCAGATGCTGGACCGCGCTGCCGAGCAACTGCGCACCGAAGTCCAGCGCCGTGCCCTGCAACTTGCCACTCTGCTCGAGCCGCTACTGATTGTGGCCATGGGTCTGGTGGTGATGCTGATCGTGCTGGCCGTGCTGATGCCTATCATCCAGCTCAACCAGTTAGTGAAATAGGAAACCAAGACCATGGCAGTAACGCTAGACGGCAAGCTGGTGGTGGCCATCTCCAGCCGGGCTTTGTTTAACTTTGAGGAAGAAAACCAGGTCTTCGAGCAAAACGACGACCACGCCTACATGCAGCTGCAGCGCGCGCGGCTGGACGTGCCGGCCAAGCCCGGCGTGGCGTTTTCGCTGGTCAAGAAGCTGCTGGCGTTTAACGAAACGCCTTCGCAGCGGGTGGAGGTGGTCATCCTCTCGCGCAACGATCCGGTCAGCGGGCTGCGCGTCATGCGCAGCGCGGCGCACTACGCGCTGCCCATCATCCGCTGCTCGTTTACCCGTGGCGAGTCGCCCTGGCGCTACCTCAAGCCGCTGCGGGCCAACCTGTTTTTAAGCACCCACCTCACCGATGTGCGCGACGCGCTGGCGGCCGGTGTGCCAGCGGCACAGGTCTACCCCCACAGCGCGCATGCCAGTGAGTCGCACCCCGGCGAAGTGCGCATTGCCTTTGACGGCGATGCGGTGCTCTTCAGCGACGAGGCCGAACAAGTCTTCCAGCAAAGCGGGCTGTCGGCCTTTCAGCAGCACGAGATCGACAAGGTGGCCCAGCCCCTGCCGGACGGGCCCTTCAAGCCGCTGCTGGTGGCGCTGCACCGGATGCAGCAGGCGGCCATTCCGCATATGCGGATTCGCACCGCGCTGGTCACCGCCCGCAGCGCGCCGGCCCACGAGCGCGCCATCCGCACCCTGATGGACTGGAACATCGAGGTGGACGAGGCCATGTTTTTGGGCGGGTTGGACAAGGGCGAGTTCCTGCGCGAGTTTGAGCCGGACTTCTTTTTTGATGACCAGACCGGCCACATCGAGTCCGCCGCCCGCCATGTACCCAGCGGCCATGTGGCCAGCGGCGTGCGCAATTAATGGAGCGCCCCATGGCAGCAATCACGACCGCTGAGGGCAAATGGTCTGCGCTGGGGGCCTTCATCGCTCGGGCGGTGGCCCTGTCGACGCCATATTTCTCGTCGGACGCCAAAGGGAAGGCGCGCGGCATGCTGGCCGGCATCGTGGCGCTGAATCTGGCGCTCGTCTACATGGCGGTGGTTTTTAACGACTGGAACCGCCTGTTTTACGACGCGCTGCAGGACAAAAACGCCGCCGTGTTCTGGGAACAGCTGGGCCGTTTTTGCTACCTGGCGTTCGGCTTCATTGTGCTGGCGGTGTACAAGTTTTACCTGACCCAGCTGCTGGAGATGCGCTGGCGCGCCTGGATGACGCGCCACTACCTGCACAAGTGGATGTCGAATCAGGCCTTCTACCGCATGGAACTGGCCCGCTACGGCCCGGCTGCGTTAGTTACCCCCGCTGCATCCCCCGCAATCCCGAACGAGGGCCAGGCGCTTGCCCCCAACCCGGACAACCCCGACCAGCGCATTCAGGAAGACATCAACCAGTTCACCAGCTTCACCATCTCGCTGAGCATGGGCCTGCTGAATTCGGTCGTCACCCTGGTCAGTTTTGTAGGCATCTTGTGGTCGCTCTCGGGCGCATTTGCGTTCTCGCTGGGGGGCGAGGAGTACAGCATTCCCGGCTTCATGGTCTGGATGGCGGTGCTTTACTGCGCGGTGGGCAGCGTGATCACCCACTACATCGGGCGCAAGCAAATTCCGCTGAATTTCACTCAGCAGCGGCTGGAGGCGGACTTCCGGCACCACCTGATTCGCGCCCGCGAATACAGCGAGTCGATTGCATTAGACCGGGGCGAGGCCGTTGTGCAGGAGCAGCTGACGCAGCGTTTTTCCCGCGTGCTGGCCAACAACCTCGCGCTCATTCAGGCTCAAAAGGGGCTGATCTGGTTCACCAGTTTTTTCGGGCAGGCAGCGGTGATTTTTCCGTTTGTCGTGGCGGCGCCGCGCTTTTTCAGCGGGGCCATCCAGCTCGGGCAGCTCACCCAGATTGCCGGCGCCTTCGGCCAGGTGCAAGGCGCCTTGAGCTGGTTTGTAGACACCTACAGCAACCTCGCCAGTTGGCGCGCCACGACCGACCGGCTGACCGGTTTTGAAGCATCGTTTCAAGGTTTAGCGCAGGCGGGATATGCGCATATAGCTATCAAAAACGTAGCATCTGATGCGGAAATTGTGAGCGGGGAAGCCCGTGCCACGGCCTCAGACGCCGCCAACTTGGACGCAGGCCCGCTGCGCATTGGCCTGCCCGACGGCAGCACCCTGCTTGATGCGCTGCGCCTGAGAGCCGGGCCGGGCGACCGCATCCTGCTGCAAGGCCCCTCGGGCAGCGGCAAGTCCACGCTGTTTCGCACGCTCGCCGGCATCTGGCCCTATGCGCAGGGGCCGGTCGGCCTGCCCGCCGACAGCATGTTTTTGCCGCAGCGGGCGTATTTCCCCAACGGCCCGTTGCGTGATGCGCTGGCCTACCCCGAAGCCGCCAGCTATTACAGCGACTCCGCCCTGCAACAAGCCCTGCGCGACGCCCTGTTGCCCGATCTGGCGGGTGCGCTGGACACGAGCGGCGCCTGGGGCCAAAAGCTCTCGGGCGGCGAGCAGCAGCGCCTGGCGATTGCACGGGTGTTTCTTAAAAAACCGCTGTGGCTGTTTGCCGATGAGGCCACCAGCGCGCTGGACGAGGCCGCCGAAGCCACGCTTTACCAGCGCCTGTGCGACGGGGTGAGCGCGCGGGGCGGGGCTCTGGTGTCGATTGCGCACCGCCCTGCACTGGCGGCATTTCACACCCGGCGCTGGATCATGGAGCCGGCGGCGTCAGCCGGCGAAGCTGGTTCAGAGGCCGCCAACGCGGGCGCCCCGGCTCAGGTCGCGGCGCTGTTTACCTTGGTGGTAAAGCCGGCGTAGCCCTTGGCCCGGAGCTCGCAGGCGGGGCAGCTGCCGCAGCCGTAGCCCCAGGCGTGGCGGTGCGTGCGGTCCCCTTGGTAGCAGGTGTGGGTGTGTTCCACCACCAAATCCACCATCGCCTGCCCGCCGCCCGGCACGCCGGACTGCGCGCCCAGCGTGTGAGCCAGCTCCCAGGTCTGGGCCTTATCAATCCACATCAGCGGGGTTTCGATCAGAAAGCGCCTGTCCATGCCCAGCGACAGCGCGAGTTGCAAGGCTTTCATGGTGTCGTCGCGGCAATCGGGGTAGCCCGAAAAATCGGTCTCGCACACCCCGGTCACTATCACCTGCAGACCGCGCCGGTAGGCCAAGGCGGCTGCCAACGTCATGAACAGCAGGTTGCGGCCGGGCACAAAGGTGTTGGGCAGGCCGCTGGATTCCATCTGAAAACCCATGTCGCGGGTGAGTGAGGTCTCGCTCAATTCGCCCAACACCGCCAAATCCAGCAGGTGGTCTTCCCCCAGCTGGGCGGCCCATGCCGGAAAGCCGGCCTTGATGGCGGCAAGCACATTCAGCCGCGCCTGCAGCTCCACATGGTGGCGCTGGCCGTAATCAAATGCGATGGTTTCTACGCGCTCGTACTTGGAGAGGGCGTGGGCGAGGCAGGTGGTGGAATCCTGCCCGCCGGAGAACAGAACAAGCGCAGAGGTGTGCATGGGCGCGATGTTAGACCACAGCGCAGGTAGCAAGCGGGGGGCGATGCAGCTGCACCGCGCTGGCTCAGGTTTTATCGACTTTATTGATCTTGCTGGGCACAAACACCATGGACTGCTTGGCCAGCTGGCCGGGCATTTCGGTGGGCGCCACAGGCGGCTGGGGGTTGATCTGGTTTTTGACCTGCTCGATTTGCACCGCGCTGGCGCTGGCCGTCCACACGGTCTTGAGGTGGTCCATCAAGACCTGGGCCATGGGCTTGGGCGGAGGGTTCTCCACCTTTTCCTGCGAAGGGCGGTGAATCGTCCAGTCGTGCTGCATAGACGCCTCGGAGCCGCGCTGCACCGGGTCGGACACGCTTTGGTAAGGGGCCTCACCCGCAGACTGGGCCTTGAGCGCGGGGTTTACCTTGTCAATCACGTCGGGGCCGGACTCGATCGGCTTGGACTGCGCGACAGACGGGTTGACCGGAGCAACTGGGATAACCCGATTTGCCCCAGACGAAGCAGCGTCTACGCCGGCGGGGCGTATTTGCTGGTTTCGATCAATGGTTGGCAGTTGCATTGTGGGTTGGCCTTTCGGCCCCTCCGGTGAGAGTGAGGAGTTGACGTACGATTCTTAACGGCAGATTTAGGGGGTTATTTAGGCCTTTTTTCAAAAAACTTCGAAAAAATCGGGATCCGAAGCCATCCAGCTATCCGCCCCCAGAATTTGCACCAAATTGGTGCAAATGGCGCTCAAGTGCGTTAACTGCTCAACCACAACACGCCGTACCCGGCCCATACCGCGACCATCATCAGCGCCAGGCCCGGGGCCATGCGGCACAGATAAGCGACTCCCCCGGCCTGATAGGCCACCACCGCTTTGGTCAGTGTGTTGGCGCTTAGCCCTAGCAATATCGGCAGCACAGCCTGCTGCGCTTTAATTTCTCCGGCCGCTATCAGGCTAGCGGTGGACGCGGCGGTGGCGTGCGCGTCCGCCAAGCCGGCCACCATGGCAGCCAAGGCCACGCCCCGCTCGCCCAGCCAGGCGTTGAGGCCCGCCGACACCATCATCACCAGCGTCAGCACCCCGGCAAAGGCGACCGCGGATTGCAGGTCAAAGGCACGACCGACATCGGGCGCGCCCTCGGGGTGGGCGGTTGCTGGGGTGCTGGAGCCGGAGTCGGATCCGTAAAGGCACCACAGCCCGTATGACAGGGCGGCGGCCCCGCCCAAGAGCAAGGGCAGCGCCATCAAGCGCAAGAGTTGCGGCGCCACCAGCCCGATAAGCACCGACATTTGCACAAAAGTCGCAATGGACGACAACGCGGCCCCCGCCACCGCCGGGCCGCTGACAACCCCATTCACCTGCCCGCGCTGACCCATGGAATAAGTAGTGGCCACACTGGACACAAAACCCGACGAAAAACCCGCCAGCGGGAGCCCGTAGCGCGGCCCCAACCAGCGGGAGCCCACATAACCGCAGGCGCTGATTGCTAGCATCACCACCACCAGAAGCACCAGATGGCGCGGGTTAAGCGCATTCAGCGGGCCCATAAACGCATCCGGCGCCAAAGGCAGCACGATGAGCGCTATGCCGGCAAATACCAGAGCGTCCTGCAAGTCTTGCTCGGTTAACAGGGCACGTACAAAGTGATGAATCGCCTTGCGCGCAAACAGCAAGAGCGCCAGCAGCACCCCGACCTCCGCCGCCAACAGCGCATCCACCACGGCCAAGCCACCCAGCAAACCGTTGAGCACCAGCGCCATCTCCGTGGTGATGCCTTTGTCTTCCCGGTGGTTGCTCACATAGGCGGCCATGGCAGCCAGCCCGGTAATGAAAACGACGAGCGCCAGCACCGCAACACCCCCCACCAACATACCTACCGCCCCCAACAGGGAGACGATGGCAAAGGTACGAATGCCGGCCGAACCGCGGTCCGGGCTGCTGTCCTTGCGCCGCTCTCGCTCCGCCCCCACCAGCAAGCCAATGCCGAGGGCTACGCACAGAGCAACGAAGGTAGGTTGCATGGTTCTGTTCTTGTATGGCGGGCCCGAGCGACCCTAGCGTGTCCAGGCCTCGCTACGCTGCCACAACTCCTGCGCCAGCGCCATGTCGCGGCCGTTGCGCGCGGGCCTGGTGGGCCGGCAGTCGGCGTAATACAAACCGCTTTCGCTCGCAGGCGCGCGCAAGGCGCAATGCAAAGTGGTTTGGGCGCCCTCTTCCGGTGTGATTAAGCCGCGAAGTCGCAGCAAGGGCCGCACCCACTGGGGCACTACCCGCCAGATTTCGGTGTCCACCACACCGGGGTGTAAGGAATAAGTCGACACCTTCGTGCCCGCCAGCCGGCGCCCCAGCTCCGCGCTAAACAGCAGATTTGCCAGCTTGGACACCGCATATTCGCGGATTCCGGTGCGCGTCTGCGTGGGTCGGCGAAGGGCATCCCAATCAATACCCGGGGTGCGCTTATGGGCGCGGCTCGAGACAGTAACCACGCGCGCAGCCGGCGCTTGCTGCAAGGTGGGCAGCAGCAACTGAGTCAGCAAAAAATGCCCGAGATGGTTCACACCAAACGCCATCTCAAAACCATCCTCGGTGAGCCCGCGCGCACCGGCCAGCCCCGCGTTGTTAATCAACAGGTGTAAGGGCAGGCTCAGCGCCAAAAATTGTGCAGCGCAGGCCCGCACGGAATGAAGACTCGCCAAATCCAGCGGCAAAAACAAGGGCGCTGGCGCCCCTGGGAGTGCCGCCATCGCGTCCAACACCGGCTGCGTGCGTTCCCGCGACCGCCCGGCAATCACCACCTGCACCCCGGACCTGGCCAGCTCCATCGCGGTAACCCGCCCGATGCCGACATTGCCACCGGTGATGAGGGCGACTTGGTTCTTGAGGGGGAGCTCTGCGGGCATTCAGGGTCCTTGGGTGTTGTGGACGGCAATGCTTGCAATGTACCCCTAGGCGGGTGTTTCGGGAGTGCCGTTGCCAATGCTTGGGGCCTCCGTCCAACCTTCAATTGCCGTGTTCGCGATTGTTTTACAGCTTACCAGCTAACTGGTAAGCTTGCCTTCATGAAAACCACACTCGACTTACCTGACGAACTGGTGCGTGAGATGAAGCTGCGGGCGCTGATGCAGGGGCGAACCCTGCGGGACCTGACCGCAGATTTTTTACGCCAAGGGCTGGGTATGGGGGCGCCCCGCCCCACAACGCCGCCTCCGGGCTCTGCAGTTGAGACCGGCGCCGACGGCCTGCCCATCATCCGCGGAACAGCCGATGCACCCGCTCGCCTCATGAATATCGAGGCATTGCTAGCGCTCGAACAAGATTCACAAACCCAGGATGACATGCATCGTGCCGGCCTCTCTGTTTGACACCAGTGTCTGGCTTGCCGCCACGTTTGATCAACATCCCGCGCACAACCCAGCCAGACAGGCACTGCGGCAAGCAACTGCCGCCGAGGCTGCAGTTCTTTGCCGCGCCACCCAACAAAGTTTTTTGCGCCTGCTGTCCACGGCTGCACTGACGAAGGCGTATGGCGTTGAGCCGCTCAGCAACCGCGACGCGCTGCTCACTCTGGACAACCTGCAAGCCTTGCCACAAGTGGCTTGGCGCGACGAGGCCCCCGGTGCTTTTAATCTATGGCGAAGTCTGGCCGCTTTGGATAGTGCTTCGCCAAAGGTCTGGATGGATGCTTACCTTGCAGCATTCGCCCTGGCAGCTGGATTGCGATTGGTCACGCTGGATAAAGACTTCAACAACTTCGTACCGCGCGGGCTTGAGTTGGTACTCCTGAGTGCTTGAGCGCCGACCCAAGCCGAAAGTTCAACCACTTTCTCGTGCAGCGGAAATCTGCGCCGCCCTACTCCACCGTCACCGACTTCGCCAAATTCCTCGGCTTGTCCACATCCGTGCCGCGCGCGCACGCCGTGTGGTACGCCAGCAGCTGCAAAGGCACAACGTGCAGCAGGGGCGAGAGTTCTCCGTAGTGCTCTGGCATGCGGATGACGTGCAGGCCTTCGCCGCTTTCAATATGGGTGTCGGAGTCGGCCAACACATACAACACGCCGCCGCGGGCGCGGACTTCGTGCATATTGCTTTTGAGCTTTTCGAGCAACGCGTCGTTGGGCGCCACAGTCACCACCGGCATGTCGCTGGTAACCAGCGCCAGCGGCCCGTGCTTGAGCTCGCCGGCGGCGTAGGCTTCGGCGTGGATGTAGGTAATCTCTTTGAGCTTGAGCGCGCCTTCCATGGCAATCGGGTAATGCAGTCCGCGGCCCAGGAAGAGCGCGTTTTCCTTCTTCGCAAAATCATCGGCCCAGGCCATGATTTGCGGCTCTAGCGCCAGCACGGCTTGCAGCGCTGCGGGCAGGTGGCGCATGGCTTTCAGGTGGCGAGCTTCTTCGGCTTCACTTAAGCGCCCTTTAGCTTGCGCCAGGCACAGCGTGAGCAAAAACAGGCCCGCCAGCTGGGTGGTGAATGCTTTGGTAGACGCCACGCCGATTTCAACCCCCGCACGGGTCACGTAAGCCAGGCTGCACTCGCGCACCATGGCGCTGGTGGCCACATTGCAAATAGTGAGGGTGTGGCGCATGCCCAGGCTTTGCGCGTGGCGCAGGGCGGCCAGTGTGTCGGCGGTTTCGCCGCTCTGGGTGATGGTTACGACCAAAGTGTTGGGGTTGGGCACCGACTCGCGGTAGCGGTATTCGCTGGCCACCTCCACGTTGCAGGGAATTTTGGCGATGCTCTCGATCCAATACTTGGCAGCGCAGCCGCTGTAGTAGCTGGTGCCGCAGGCGAGGATGAGCACGCTGTCAATCTGCTGGAACACCCGCGCCGCATTGGCGCCGGGGGCGTGGTTGGCCTGCTGGTCAAACAGCTCGGGGACGATGCCTTCCACGCCCTCGAGCGTGTCGGCAATGGCGCGGGGCTGCTCGAAAATTTCCTTTTGCATGTAATGCCGGTAGGGGCCCAGCTCGGCAGCACCACTGTGCGCCAGCACGGTTTTGACCGGCCGCTGCGCCGGCGGCACGGGCTTGTGCGCCTTATCGAGCAGCCAGTATTTGCCCAACTGCAGGTCCACCAGGTCGCCCTCTTCAAGGTAAACAATCTGATCGGTCACGCCGGCCAGGGCCATGGCGTCGCTGGCCAGAAAATGCTCCTGCCCGTCTTTGCCTACACCCAGAATCAGCGGCGAGCCGGCGCGCGCGCCAATTAGGCGATGCGGCTCGTCTTTGCAGAACACGGCTATCGCATAGGCGCCCTGCAATTGCTGCACCGCAGCCTGAACGGCCTCAAACACATCGCCGTCGTAGAGGCTGTCGATCAGGTGGGCGATGACCTCGGTATCCGTCTGGCTGTGAAACACATAGCCGCGGGCTTGCAGGGCCGCACGCAGTTCGTCGTGGTTCTCAATGATGCCGTTGTGAACCAGCGCCACGCGGCCGGGTTTGGAATCGGCATCGGCGCCGGGGCCGTGGCTGAAATGGGGGTGGGCGTTGTGCACTGCTGGCGCGCCGTGGGTGGCCCAGCGGGTGTGGGCAATGCCCAGGGTGCCTTGCAGGCTGCCGCTGGCGACTTGCTCCATCAGCTCGGCCACGCGCGAAGTGCTACGGGCGCGGCGCAAACCGCCGCCAGTGCCGGCGGGCGCGGCCGCATCGCCATGCGCATACACCGCCACCCCGCAGGAGTCATACCCCCGGTATTCCAGCCGCTCCAGGCCTTGCACCAACACGGGAACGATGTTGCGCGCAGATACCGCGCCGACGATGCCACACATAGAAACACTCCTTGTCAATCGATGGCGGCATGGTAGAGTTTCGGTAGAAAATTAATGATCTATTTTTTGATACTTACGAAATAAAATTTCAAAGCACAAGCAATATGGAATTAAAGTTCATAAATTGAATTTTTGAGGAATAAATGGACATAGACGCCACCGATCTGCAGCTCCTCGCCCAGCTGCAACAAGACGCCAGCCTCAGCAACCAGGCGCTGGCGGAGCGGGCTCATGTCTCGCCGCCTACCTGTCTGCGGCGGGTTAAGCGCCTGCGGGATGCGGGGCTGATTGACAAGCAGGTGGCGGTGCTCAACCCCGAGCGCATGGCCCGGGTGCTGGGTCACGGGCTCACCGCGGTGGTGGAAATCACGCTCGACAGGCAGGACAGCGCCGCCCTCGAAGCTTTTGAGGCCCGGGTTGCCGCTGAGCCGCGCGTGCAGCAGTGTTACCGCGTATCACCGGGCCCGGATTTTTGCCTCGTCGTCCACGCCCGCAACATGCCCGACTACCACGCCCTGACCCAACGCCTGTTCACCAGCGACGCCAATGTGCGCAACGTGAAGGCGTTTTTCAGCATCAAGCGCAGCAAGTTCGGGGCTGAGCTGCCTCTGGACTGAGAGTCGCAGCCATTCGGCGGTCCTCGCTGGAGGCCTTAGCTGAAAGCCTCCCTCCGAAACTTGAGTCGGGTAGTAACATATGACTACTGCACTTGAAGGCGCCCAATATGCAACCCCGTAGCATCACCAGCAAACCCACCAGCCTGAAGCTGCCCGAAGCCCTTAAAGCGCAACTCGAAGACGATGCCCAAAAGGCCGGCCTCAGCCTGCACGCGCACATGGTGCAGACATTAGCCGATTCGGCGCGGCGCGCCCGCCTTCGCGAAGCCTTTGCACAAGATTCCGCGGCTGCGCTGGACGACATGAAGGCCACCGGCCTGGGCTACGAACTGGGTGATGTGCGGGCGTACTTCTCTGAACTCGCAAGCCACCGCAAAGGACAGGCGCCTACCCCTAGGCCACTGTCCCCCACCAAGATCTCTTGATGCCAAGGGTTTTCCTCAGCCAGGCTGCATTTGCCGACCTGCTGCGGCTGGAGGAGTTTCTTGCCGGGTCGGACGACCCGATGGCGGGCGACTTACTGGACTTCATTCTCGACGCCCTGCAGGTGCTCTCGCATCAGCCAGGCATCGGCCGGCCCGTGGAGGGCGGTCTGCGCGAGCTCATTATTTCGCGCCGCAGGAGCGGTTACCTGGCGCGCTACGAATTGGATGAGGGACGCAATCGGGTGCTAGTGGCCCGCATCCGGCACCAGCGCGAATCGGGATATTCGGCAGAAGAACTCTGACCGCCGCGGCCTAAACCTCGCCCGGCCCACAACGCACCACCGCCACCGCGCCGCCACCCTCGCGCGGGGCCAGGGTGAGGCGGGCGTCCACCATGGCGAGCAAGCGCTTTGCAGTGAGCAGCCCCATGCCCAGCCCGGGGAATTGCTTCGCGGAATGCAGCCGGCCAAACACCTTAAAGAGCTTGTCCTGCTGCGCGGAGTTGAATCCGGCCCCGTTGTCTTCAATCACGATCTGCCAACCGCCATCCTCCAGCGCCAAGGCCCGCAGAGCGACGCTGGCCGCGGGCACCCGGGCGGTGAACTTAAATGCGTTGTCCAGCAGCAGTACCAGCGCTTTGTGCAGGATGGCCGCATCGGTGAGCAGGCGCAGGCCTTCTGGCACCAACATCTTCACATCCACCGCTCGGCCGGGGTAGGCGGCTTGCACTTCACGCAGGCATTCGCGGGCCAGCGCCGCAAAGTCAAGTTCTGCCCGATGGACCGGGGTGCCTTGCAGGCGCGAGAGCGCAGCCAGCGCATCGAGCATGAGCCCTAAGTGCGCAGCAGACTCCGAGATGGTGCGCAAAAAATCCGAGCTGTCGCCGCTGAGTTGCGGGCCGGCCTCTTCTTCCAGCAGCCGGGTGAACGACACCAGATGCCGCAGCGGAGCGCGCAGGTCGTGGGACACGGTGTAGGTGAACTCCTGCAACTCGGCGCGGCTGGCGGCTAGCGCGGCTTCGAGCTGGGCCAGGCGCTGCTCCAAGCTAGGTTGCTTCATGTCGGGTTGCTGCGAATGGGTGTCGGGCAAGGCCATGGTCGGAATGCGGCGGCTTTGATTCAGGAGTTGTTTCAGAACAGCGTCACGCCTTCGGCGCCTTTTGCGGGCGACTCCAGTTGGCAATGCTGACCTGCTTGCCGCGCGCCACGCTCAGTGCGCCGGGCGCGGTGTCTTTGGTGATGGTGGAGCCGCCGGCGATGGTGCCGCCGGCACCAATCGTGACCGGCGCCACCAGCACGCTGTTGCTGCCCACGTGCACATCGGCCTCGATGACGGTGCGGTGTTTGTTGGCGCCGTCGTAGTTGGCGGTGATGCTGCCCGCGCCGTAATTCACCCGCTCGCCCACGGTCGCGTCGCCCAGGTAGGCCAGGTGGTTGGCCTTGGCGCCGGCCGCCAGCGTAGAGTTTTTAACCTCCACAAAATTGCCGATATGTACCTCGGCGCCCAGCTGCGCTCCGGGGCGCAAGCGGGCAAACGGGCCAACCAGCGAGCCCGCGCCCACGGTCACGCCCTGGCGCTCGCCGTCGATATGGGTGAAGGGGTGGATGATGGCGCCCGCCTCGACAACGGCGTTGGCAATCACGCAGTTCGCGCCAATGGATACGCCCTCGCCCAGGCTTACCTGGCCGTAAAACACGCAGTTCACATCGATGCTCACATCGTGCGCGCACAGCAGGTCGCCACGAATATCGATCCGGGCGGGGTCCGCCAGGCGCACGCCCTCTTCCATCAGCCGGTGGGCCTGCTGCAACTGGAACGCGCGCTCCAACTCTGCGAGCTGCACCGGGCTGTTGACGCCAGCCACCTGTACCGCGTCGCTGATCTTGTGGCCGACCACCGCCACGCCGTCAGCCACGGCGAACTTCACCACGTCGGTCAGGTAGTACTCCTGCTGGGCGTTGCGGTTATCCAACCGGGCCAGCCAGGCCTTCAGGCGGGCCGCGGGCACGGCCATGATGCCGCTGTAGATTTCGGTGATGGCGCGCTGCGCGTCGCTGGCGTCTTTGTGCTCCACGATGGCCTGCACCGCGCCCTCCGCATCACGCACGATGCGCCCGTAACCGGCGGGGTTGTCCTGCTCCAAGGTCAGCAAGGCCAGCTTGTCGCCGCCGCAGGCCTGGATGAGGTGAAACAAGGTGTCGGGCTGGGTGAGCGGCACATCGCCCGAGAGCACCACCACCACCCCGTCGTCGGGCAGCACGGGCACTGCCTGCTGAACTGCATGGCCGGTGCCCAGCTGCGGCTCCTGGCGCACAAAATTAAGCTCAAAACCGGCGCTAGCACCCGTGAATACTGCGCAGGCTGCTTCCACTTCTGTAGCAGCGTGGCCGGTAATCACCACCACACGGCGGGCCTGCAAGTCGCCCGCGGTTTCCACCACATGCTGCAGCAGGGGCCGCCCGGCCAAACGCTGCAGGACCTTAGGGATCTTGCTGCGCATGCGCGTGCCCTTGCCGGCCGCCATAATGACCACGTCCACCCCGGCCTGTGCCGGAGCGCTACTGGAGAGAGGGGAGTTTGAAGTCAATGCCATGCCTTTTTTTGATGTCCGGAGCGGTAGCGTACGCGTGGGCCGCCAGCCGACGCTGGTGCGCCATTATCGGCCTGCTGGCAGCGGGTCTGGCCCTGACGGGATGCGGCACGGTGCGGCTGGCCTACAACAATGCGCCCGAGCTCACCCATTGGTGGCTCGACAGTTTTCTGGACCTCGACAGCCCGCAAAGCGCTCGCCTGCGCAGCGACCTCAATGCCTTGCAAACCTGGCATCGCAAGGAGGAGCTGCCCGCCGTCGCAGAGTTGCTCAAGACCCTGCAGGCGGCCGCCCCCCAACCCGTGGCTGCCGAACAGATGTGCCTGTGGTCGCGCGCGCTTGAGGGCCGTTTTCAAGCCGTGCTGGAGCGGGCAACGCCGACGGCCATCGCCATCGGGCCCACCCTGAGTAACGAGCAGCTGGACCACTTGGCGCGCGCCTGGGACAAACGCAACGGGGTGTGGAGAGAAGAGTGGCTGGACGGCACTCCGCAAGAACGGCTGGACCGGCGGGTGAAAAACGCCATCGAGCGGGCCGAGGGGTTTTACGGCCGGCTCAGCGACAGCCAGAAGACTTTGATTCGCAGCCAGCTGGAGAACTCGCCATTTGACCCGGCCACCCAATACAAGGAAGTCGTGCGACGCCAAAAGGACGCATTGCAAACCCTGCGCTCGCTCAAGGCCGGCGCCCCCGGCGAGGCGCAAACGCAGGCCGACATGCGGGCCCTGCTGATGCGAAGCTTGCAGTCACCCGACGCTGCATTTGTGCAATACACCGAGCGGGCCCGCAGCCACTTCTGCGGTTTTGCCGCCGAGCTGCACAACACCACCAGCGCGGCCCAGCGGGTCAAACTACAACAAACGCTGCAGGGCTATGAGGGCGATGTGCGCGCCCTGATGCAGCGCTGACACCGCGGCAAAGCACCGGTAACGCACCGGTGCTGCACCCTTAGTGCACCGCAACTGTGGCGGCGCGGGGCCGGTTTAAACAGGCCAGACTACGCCGTTGTCGTTGAGGATGGCATCCAGAGGCATGTCGTGCGGTTCGGGCTCGAGGTCGTCCACAAAGCCAGGCGCATAGCCCAGCCCCACGGTGAAGGGCCTGGGGGTCAAGCTGGCGAGCATGCGATCGTAAAAACCGCCGCCATAGCCCAGCCGGTAGCCGCCCGGCCCGTAGCCCACACAGGGCACAAACAGCAAAGTCGGCACGATCAGCTCGGTGTCTTTGGGCTTGGGAATTCCGTAGGCATCTTCTTCCATCGGGCAGCCTGGGTACCAGGCGTGGAAGGTCATGGTCTTGTGCTCGCGGTTGACCACCGGCAGCCCGATGCGGCGCGGCTGCGGCTGCTCGATGAGCTCTCCATCTTCTTTCCAGCGGTGCAGGGCCGGCAGGGGGTCAAACTCGCCCTTGATCGGCCAATAAGCCCCGATCACTGCATCGGGGCGGCCTACCAGCCAGATTCGCATCACGCGCTGCAATAAATCGGCGCGTTGTAGGCGGTCCGGCATGGCCATACGTTGCTCTAGTAGGCCCTTGCGAAGTGCCTTCTTTTGTAAGGCTTTGCTTTCGTCCGAGTTGTCCATAATCCCCACATGCAGTTTTCAGCCATTCTGACAGCACTGGCCCTCATCGGCGCCCTGCTGTCCTTGCCCGCCACCGCGGCCCGCGCCCAAGGGCGCGATGTTGCCCGCCTCGACGACCTCACCCTCGACCTCGCCCAGGCCTACAAGAACCGTGACCGCAAGCGCCTGAGCGCGGCCCTTCCCTCGGTGCGGGGCTACATTCTCGAACCATGGGTCGCCTACTGGGAGCTGTCGGTGCGGCTGGACGACGCGGGCAAGACCGAAATCCAGGGCTTCCTGCAGCGCTACAGCGGCACCTACCAGGAAGACCGCTTGCGGGTCGAATGGCTGCAGCAGCTCGGCCGTGCGCGCGACTGGGAAACCTTTGCCCGCGAACACGCGGCGTACCGCATGAACGACGACAAGTCGGTACGCTGCTACGCGCTCTGGACCGACTACATGCTGCGCGGCACTGATGTGACCGCCGCGCTGGAGCCGGTGTGGTGGGGTATGAAAGACGCCGAAGACGCCTGCGGCGGACTGGCCGGCCAGCTCGTCAAAGACGGCAAGCTGAGCAAACACAGCGTCTGGGTGCGCGCGCGTCTGGGCGTGGAAAACGACCGCCCACGGGTGGCAGCCCAGGCCGCCGGCGTGCTTGATGAGGGTTACGCCAGGACCCTCAACACAATCTACAGCAACCCCGGCAAGTACCTGAACGACAAACTGACCGCCCTGCGCCCGCAAACCCGCGAACTGGTGTCGCTGGCACTGATCCGGTTGGCCTACCTCGACCCGCAGGACGCGGCCGAGGAGCTGGACAAGCTGCGCTGGAAGGCCCAGCTCAACCAGGAAGAACGCAGCTGGATATGGGGTGTGATCGGCAAGCGGGCTGCGCAAAAGCTCTCGGACGACGCATCCGGCTACTTTGCCCGGGGTAACTTCGCCCAGATGCACGAAGACCACCTCGTCTGGGCCGCGAGGGCGGCCCTTCGCGCGGGCCGCTGGGGCCAGGTGGCCGAGGCCATTGCCGCCATGCCCGAGGCAATGCGCGATGAACCGGTCTGGGTCTACTGGCGTGCCCGGGCATTGGCTCAACGCAGCAACCTCGAGACCGCACGCATGGAGAGCCAGGCGCTGCTCGAGTCCATTGCCGGCACCAAGGGTTTTTATGAAATGCTGGCCCTCGAGGAGCTGGGCCAGAAAATCGTAGCGCCGTCGCGCCCGGCCCCGTTGACGGCGGACGAAAGAGAGCAGGCCAAAAAGAACCCGGGGCTGGCCCGCGCCTTGCACGCCATCTCCATCGGCCTGCGCACCGATGGCGTGCGCGAGTGGAACTACAGCACCAACCTGCACAACCGCGGGGGCCTCGACGACCGCGCACTGCTGGCTGCTGCCGACCTGGCATGCCGCGCCGAGGTCTGGGACCGCTGCATCAACACCAGCGAACGCACCAAGGGACTGGTCGACATGGAACAGCGCTACCCCATGCCGCACAAGGCATCGGTGCTGGCGCGGACCCAGCAAATCAGCCTGGACCCGGCCTATGTCTACGGGCTGATCCGGCAGGAGAGCCGCTTTATTACCGACGCGCGGTCGGTCGTGGGCGCCGCGGGCCTGATGCAGGTGATGCCCGCCACCGCCAAATGGACCGCCAAGAAAATCGGTCTCACCGATTTCCAGGCCCACCAGATCACCGAACGCGATACCAATATCGCCATCGGCACCGGCTACCTGAAGCTGGTGCTCGACAGCTTTAACGGATCCATGCCCCTGGCCGCGGCCGCCTACAACGCCGGCCCCGGTCGCCCGCGCATCTGGCGCGGCCAGAGCGGAGGGCCGGTGCTGGAAGGCGCGGTATGGGCGGAGAACGTGCCCTTTGCAGAAACGCGCGACTACGTAAAAAAGGTTCTGGCCAACACCACCCTGTATGCGGCACTCATTACCGGCCAGCCTCAATCGCTCAAGGCGCGGCTGGGCAGCGTAGGCCCGCGTGATGCGACCATGCCGGAGGCGGGGCTAGACCTGCCGTGAATTCTTGAACTCCCCTTGAACACCCCCAACCCGGAGGCGCCCATGCTCAAGCTCTTTATTGGCAACAAGAATTACTCCTCCTGGTCGATGCGCCCCTGGGTGCTGCTCAAGCAGGCGGGGATTGATTTTGAGGAAATCATGGTGCGGTTTGACTCGTTTCACAGCCAATCGCAGTTCAAGACCACCATGACCAAGCTTGGCCCCACCGGCAAGGTGCCGCTGCTGCTGGATGGCGAGCTCGCCGTCTGGGACACGCTGGCTATTGCTGAATACGTGGCCGAAGAGTTTCCCAATGTGCAGCTCTGGCCGGCCCAGAAGGCTGCGCGGGCGCGCGCCCGAAGCATTTGCGCCGAAATGCACTCCGGCTTCACCGGCCTTCGCAGCCAGTGCCCGATGAACATCGAGGCCCGCCTCCCCGAGACGGGTGCCCTGATCTGGCGCGACAAGCCCGCCGTGCGTGCTGATGTGGCCCGCCTGCACACCATGTGGGAAGAACTGTTGGCCCAGCACGGCGGGCCCATGCTGTTCGGGCATTTCACGATTGCAGACGCCTACTTCGCACCCGTCTGCACCCGGCTGGTCACCTACGACCTGCCGCTGAGCCCGGCGGTACGCGCTTATGTGGAACGGGTGCTGGCCTTGCCCGGCGTCAAAGCCTGGTGCGACGCCGCTGTGGCCGAGAAAGACTTTCTGGACTTTGAAGAGCCCCACCGGCTCAAACCCTGAGCACTGCAGGTTTTCATGCGCGCCCCGCCCGAACCTGCTGCGCAGCACACCGGCACCTTTTTGGTCGGCGGCGCGGTGCGCGATGCGCTTTTGGGCCTGCCGGTTCAGGACCGCGACTGGGTGGTGGTGGGCAGCAGCCCGCAGCAGATGCAAGACGCCGGCTTTGTGGCGGTGGGTAAAGATTTCCCGGTGTTCCTGCACCCGCGGACACACGAGGAATACGCCCTCGCCCGCACCGAGAGAAAAACCGCGCCGGGCTACCGCGGCTTCGCGGTGCACGCAGCGCCCGATGTGACGCTGGAGGAAGACCTGGCCCGGCGCGATCTCACTATCAATTCCATAGCTGCCCGCGCAGACACTACAAGCCCCAACGGTCTTTTTGATGCCCAAACGGTCGTCGACCCCTATGGCGGGCGGGCCGATATTCAGGCCCGGTTACTGCGGCATGTGACGCCGTCTTTTCGCGAAGACCCTGTGCGCATCCTGCGGGTGGCGCGCTTTGCCGCACGCTTCACCGATTTTTCTGTGGCCCCCGAGACCACCGCCCTGATGCAGGAGATGGTGCACGCCGGAGAGGTAGACCATCTGGTGCCCGAGCGGGTGTGGCAAGAACTAGCCAAAGGCCTGATGGAGGCCCGCCCCTCACGGATGTTCGAGGTGCTGCGCAGCTGCGGCGCGCTGCAGCGCCTGTTGCCCGAGCTGGACCGGCTCTGGGGCGTGCCCCAAAGCCCCGAGCACCACCCCGAAATCGACACCGGCGTGCACGTGATGATGGTGCTCGACCGCGCTGCGGCTCTGAGAGCGCCGCTGGAGGTGCGCTTTGCCTGCCTCGGCCACGACCTGGGCAAAGGCACCACGCCGGCCGATGTGCTGCCCCGCCATATCGGCCACGAAGAACGCAGCGCCCGCCTGCTCAAAGCGGTGTGCCAGCGCCTGCGCGTGCCGGCTGATTGTGCGGAACTCGCCGACGTGGTGGCGCGCGAACACGGCAACATTCACCGCAGCGCGAGCCTGAAGGCCGACGCCCTGCTGCGCCTCTTGGAGCGCTGCGACGCCATCCGCAAACCCGCCCGTTTTCGCGCCGCCCTGCTAGCCTGCCAGTGCGACGCCCAAGGCCGCTTGGGCCTGAACGACGCGCCCTACCCCCAAGCCCAACGTTTGACGCAGGCGCTGGATTTGGCCTTGGCAGTTGCTACGGATTCGATAGCTGCCAGCGCAATAGCCGCGGGCGCGAGCGGCCCAAAAATAGGCCAAATCATTCAAGGGGCACGGGCTGCTGCTATTGCTGCGGGGTTAAGAGAAAGCGCCCAGTGAGCGGCCGGCAATGGGCCCAGCCCCCAGCGCCGCGTTGATGCGGGCTTGCCAGCCCGCCCCCGTTGCTTTGAAGGCTTCGAGTGCATCGGCATCGAAGCCAAAAAACCCACCCTTTTAGAAAATTTATTCTGTTTACAATTCATTCAGCATAAATTTTCTAAGCCTCATGCGCTCCCCCACACCCAACGTCACACCAGCCACCGAGGAAGCGCTGCTGCAGGCGATTGCGCGGGACTTTGACCGGTTGAGCCGGCAACTCAAGCTGATTGCCACGCATGTGGAGCAGCACCGGGCGCAGTTGAGCATTCAGTCGGTGCAAGAGGTCGCGCAGCACTGCGGCGTGCAGCCGTCGGCGGTGGTGCGCTTTGCCAAGCACTTTGGATTTGAGGGCTACACCGCCTTGCAGCGCGTATTCCGCGACCAGCTGGCGCAGCACATTTCACCCGCCCGCAGCTACCAGACCCGCATCCGCCAAGCCATGGAATCGGGGGCGCGCGACCTGCGCAGTGCCGATATCGCCCAGGCCCTGGTAGAGAGCAGCATGGCCGGCATGGAGGAGCTTCCCGCCACCTTCAGGACCCAGACCTTTGACGACGCGGTAAGCCTGCTCACGCAGGCCGACACCATCTGGCTCATCGCATCCCGCAGGTCGTACGCTGTTTCGACTTACCTGGCCTACGCCCTGCATCACACCGACAAGCAGGTGCAGCACATCAGCGCCATGGGCAGCATGCAGGACGGCCAACTGCGCGGCCTGCGGGCCGGCGACGTGATGATTGCCATCTCGTTCGCCCCCTACGCCGAAGAAACCGTAAGCATCGTGCGGCAGGCCCATGCGAAGGGCGCGCGCATCATCTCCATCATTGACAGCAGCCTGAGCCCGCTGGCGCGCTTGTCGGACTGCGTGCTGCAGGTGCAGGAAACCAGCGTGTTCGGCTTTCGCGCGCTCACCAACACCATGGCGGTCGCCCAGAGTCTGTTTCTGGCGCTGGCGTACCGCCTCGAACTCGATTACCAACCCACCCGCACCAATGCGGTTTGAACATTAAAGAAAGCAAGTCATGAAAAAAGTAGCCCTGTTCGGAGCCGGTCGCATCGGCCGCATCCACGCCGCCAACCTGTGCGCCATGCCCGGCATTGAGCTAGTCGCCGTGAGCGACCCGCTCACCAGCGCCTGCTCCGAGCTCGCCGCCCGGCACGGCGCGCGGGTCGACAGCGTGGAAGGCATTTTTGCCGACGCCAGCATCGACGCCGTGGTCATCGGCAGCCCCACCACCACCCACACCGACCTCATCACCCGCGCCGCCCAGGCCGGCAAACACATTTTTTGCGAAAAGCCGGTGGACCTGTCTGCCGAGCGCGCCCGCACCTGCGCCGAGGCAGTGGCCCGGGCCAATGTGGCCTGCATGATCGCCTTTCAGCGCCGCTTCGATCCAACCTTTAACGAAGCCAAGTCCCGCCTCGACCGCGGTGACATCGGCAACCCTGAAATGCTGATCATCACCAGCCGTGACCCCGGCGCCCCGCCAGTGGAATACATCAAAAACTCCGGCGGCATCTTCCGCGACATGCTGATCCACGACTTCGACGTCTTCCGCTGGATTTTGTGCGGCGACGGCGACGAAGCCGCCTGGCTGATTGCCAGCGGCTCCTGCCTGACCGACCCGGCCATCGGAGAAGCCGGCGACATGGACAGCACCGCCGTCACCATCAAAACCCGCAAGGGCCGCCTCTGCCAGATCAACACCACCCGCCGCGCTGCTTACGGCTACGACCAGCGCTTTGAAGTCATCGGCTCGCTGGGCATGCTGCAGTGCGGCAACCACCGCCCCACCGAAGTCACCCAGGCCGGCGCCGCCAACACCCATTACGACAACCCCGAGGCCTTCTTCCTCCAGCGCTATGCCGCTGCCTACCGCATCGAGATCGAGCACTTTTTCACGCAGTTGCAGAGCGGCGGCGCGTTCAAGACCACAGTCGAAGACGGCGTGCGCGCGCAAGTGCTGGCCGATGCCGCAGCCCACAGCGCAGCCAGCGGGCAACCGGTCGTTTTTTGATGCCGGCGCTGTCCTTTCCGGCAGGCCGCAAGTTCGACCTGGCCTGCCTGGGTCGGCTGGCGGTGGACTTGTATGCCGAGCAGTTCGGCAGCACGCTCGAAGACGCCCGCAGCATGTCCAAGTACCTGGGCGGCAGCTCGGCCAATCTGGCCTTTGGTGTGGCGCGTCTGGGCCTGAAAAGCGCCATGATTTCGCGGGTGGGCAACGAGCAAATGGGCCGCTTTTTGCTGCAAACCCTACAGCAGGAAGGCTGCGACACCAGCCAGGTACAAGTCGACCCCGAGCGACTGACCGCGCTGGTGCTGCTCGGCATCAAAGACCGCGACACCTTCCCGCTGCTGTTTGTGCGCGAGAACTGCGCCGACATGGCGCTGGACGCCAACCTGATTGACGGCCACTTCATCGCCCAGTGCAGCGCGCTGGCCATCACCGGCACCCACCTCTCTACCCCTGTCACCCGCCTGGCCGCACAAACCGCCCTGGCCCATGCCAAAGCCCACGGCGTGGTGCGGGTGCTGGACATTGATTACCGCCCCGTGCTGTGGGGCCTGACCTCGCGCGGCGCCGGCGAAAACCGCTATGTGGCTGACGCCAGCGTCACGCGCCAGCTGCAGGACATGCTGCCCGAATTTGACCTGCTGGTGGGCACCGAAGAAGAGTTCTACATTGCCGGCGGTGTGGCCGGCGACATGGTGGCCAGCCTGCGGGCAGTGCGTGCGCTAAGCCGCGCCACGCTGGTGGTCAAGCGCGGCGCTTTGGGATGCTGCGTGATCGAAGGCGATATCCCTGACGACATCAACCAGGCGCCCACCTACCAAGGGGAGCGGGTCGAGGTGCTCAATGTGCTGGGTGCCGGCGATGCTTTCCTCTCCGGCCTGATGGCCAGCCTGCTGCAGGGCAAAGACTGGGCCGAGTCCACCCGCGTGGCCAATGCGTGTGGCGCCATTGTGGTCTCGCGCCACGCCTGCTCGGCCGCCATGCCCACCCCCGCCGAATTGGCGCACTGGTTTGGCGGCAGCCGCAACCCGCAGGTAGATGCCGACGCCCAACTGGCGCACCTGCATCGCGTTACCGCAAAGCGTGCACCGTGGGGCGAGCTGTGTGTCATGGCGTTCGACCACCGCAGCCAGTTCTATGACCTGGCCCGCGAGGCCGGCGCGCCCGAGTCGCGCATTGCACCGCTCAAGCGCCTGCTGGTGCAGGCTGCCGCGCAGGTCGAGCAAAGCCACCAACTCCAGGGCCAGATGGGGGTGCTGATTGACGGCGGCAGCTACGGCGCCGACGCGCTGGCCGGCGCCACCGGCCGCGGCTGGTGGGTAGGCCGTCCGGTGGAATTGCCGGGCTCACGCCCGCTGCGATTTGACGGCACCCGATCGATTGGTACTGCCTTGATCCATTGGCCCACCGAACAGGTGGTCAAGTGCCTGGTGCATTACCACCCCGACGACGCCTTTGCCCTGCGTCTCGAGCAAGAACAAAAGGTGCTCGAACTCTGGGAAGCCACCCGCCACAGCGGCAACGAGCTGCTGCTGGAAATCATTTGCCCGCCCGCCCTGACGCCCGCCGGCACCCAGGACGCTGCGGTCTTGCGCGCGGTCAAGCGCTTCTACAACCTCGGCGTCAAGCCCGAGTGGTGGAAGCTCGCTCCACTGCAGGCGCAGGGATGGGAGTCTCTACAGGCGCTCATTGAAGAGCGCGACCCGCATTGCCGCGGCGCCGTCATTCTGGGCCTCAATCAGCCGTTGCAGGTGCTGGCGGAGAGCTTTGCCCAGGCCACCAACCCGGTGGTGAAGGGCTTCATGGTCGGGCGCAGTCTGTGGGTCAATGCCTCCCAGCGCTGGCTGGCCAACCAGATGGACGACGCGGCCTTCATTGCCGAGGTAGCCGCTAATTTTGCGATGCTGGTGCAGGCCTGGCGCACGCGCCACGGCAACGCACGGCACAGCGCCACCCTCACCAAGGAAGCCGCATGAAAACCATCCGACTCACCACCTCGCAGGCGCTGGTGCGCCACCTTGCAGCCCTGCGGATCGAACTGGCCGATGGCAGCCTGGTGCCGTATTGCGGCGGCGTGTTCTCCATCTTCGGGCACGGCAATGTGGCGGGTCTGGGCGAAGCCCTGTGGGCCAGCCGCGCCCACATCAGCACCTACCGCGCGCACAACGAGCAGGCCATGGCGCACGCGGCCATCGCCTACAGCAAGGCGCAGTTCCGCCAGCGCATCATGGCGGTCACCAGCTCCATCGGCCCCGGAGCGACCAACCTCGTAACCGCTGCGGCGCTGGCGCATGTGAACCGCTTGCCGGTGCTGCTGCTGCCCGGCGACAGCTTTAACAGCCGAGCGCCCGACCCGGTGCTGCAACAGCTCGAAGACTTCTCCCAGGGCGACCTGAGCGTGAACGACGCCTTCCGCCCGGTCACGCGCTACTTCGACCGCATCACCGCGCCTCATCAAATCCTCAGCGCCCTGCCGCGCGCCATTCAGGTCATGACCGACCCCGCGCAGTGCGGTCCGGTGTGCCTGTCGCTGCCGCAGGACGTGCAAACCTTTGCGTTTGACTGCCCGCTCAGCTTTATGGAACCAGAGGTGCTGCGCATACGCCGCCCCGTCCCTGATACCGGCGAACTCGCCCGTGCTGTGGCCCTGCTGCGGGCGTCCAGGCATCCGGTCATCGTGGCCGGCGGCGGCGTGCTTTACAGCCTGGCCTGGGACGCGCTGCGCAACTTCGCCCAGGCGTACGGTGTTCCTGTCGTAGAGTCGCAGGCCGGCAAGAGCAGCCTGCCTTGGGACCACCCGCTCAACCTGGGCGCTGTGGGCGTCACCGGCTCACCCGCCGCCAACGAGATAGCAGCCCACGCTGACCTGGTGCTGGCGGTGGGCACGCGCCTGCAAGACTTCACCACCGGCTCGCACAGCCTGTTTGCGCGAGCCCGCATTCTGAGCCTCAACGTGCAGGCTTTTGATGCCGGCAAGCAGCACGGCACGCCGCTGGTGGCCGACGCACGCACCGGGCTGGAGCAGCTCCACGGCGCCTTGCACGGATGGGCGGCGGATGCGGCATGGACCGCGCGCGCCCAAACGTTGGCGCTGGCTTGGGTTGAGCGTGTCACCACCCTCACGACACCCCCCACCAACGTACCGACCCCACAGCTGCCCTATGACGCCGAGGTCATTGGCGCGGTGCGCGACTCCGCGCCTGCGCCCTTGAGCAGCCCCGAGCACGACGTGGTTGTGTGCGCAGCCGGTACCCTGCCCGCCGAGCTGCACAAGCTCTGGCGCGCCGGCAAGCCGGGCAACTACCACATGGAGTACGGCTTCAGTTGCATGGGATACGAGATTGCCGGCGGGCTGGGCGTGAAAATGGCGCGGCCTGAGCAGGAGGTCATCGTCATGGTGGGAGACGGCTCCTACATGATGATGAACTCGGAAATCGCCACCTCGGTGATGCTGGGCAAAAAGCTCATCATCGTGGTGCTGGACAACCGCGGTTATGGCTGCATCCAGCGGCTGCAGCTTGCCACCGGTAGCCCGCATTTCAACAACATGCTCGACAACTGCGTGCCCGAGGGCGGCGCATCCAGCACCATTGACTTTGCCATGCACGCCCGCAGCATGGGCGCCGGCGCGGAGCATGTAGCCAACATCGCCGAGCTCAAAGCCGCCATGGTGCGAGCACGCGCAGCCACCACCACGCAGGTGCTGGTCATCGACACCACCCACACCCGCACCACCGATGACGGCGGCTGGTGGTGGGAGGTGGCTATTCCCGAAGTCTCTGATCGCCCCGAGGTGAATGCTGCTTTTGCGCGCTACACCGAGGCCAAGAAAAACCAAACGCTCTGAACCAACAAGGATCTGCCATGACCTGGAATGTACGAATCGGCATCAACCCGATCAGCTGGATGAACGACGACCTGCCCTCCCTGGGCGGCGAGACACCGCTGGAAACCGCGCTCTCAGAAGGCAAAGAGATCGGCTACGCCGGTTTCGAGCTGGGTAACAAGTTCCCCAAAGACGGCCCGGCCCTCAAGGCCAAGCTCGACGAATACAACCTCGCCTGCGTGTCGGGCTGGTACTCCGGCTTTCTGGCTGAGGTGCCAGAGGGCCAAAGCGAAGCCGATGCGCTAGCCGCAGAGATAGAACGCTGCAAGGCGCATATGAGCCGCCTGCAATACAACAAGGTGAAGGTGGTGGTGTACGGCGAATGCGCAGGCACCATCCAGGGCAACATCGACACCCCGCTGGCCAAGCGCCCGCGCTTTCAGACGGATGCGCAGTGGCAGGCCTATGGCCGGCGCCTCAATGCCTTTGGCGCGCACCTTCAAGCCACTTACGGCATCACCCTTGCCTACCACCACCACATGGGCGCCTATGTGGAGTCCCCCGCCGACATCGACCACCTGATGCAAGTGACCGACGCGCAATCTGTGGGTCTGCTGTTTGACACCGGACACGCCTACTACGGCGGCGCCACCAACCCCGAGGCACTGCTGCGCAAGCACCTGGCCCGGGTGGTCCATGTGCACTGTAAAGACGTGCGGCCCAGCGTGATTGCGCAGGCCCGCAACGATGGCTGGAGTTTTCTGAATGGCGTGATCAACGGCACCTTCACGGTGCCGGGTGATGGCGTCATCAACTTCGACGCCGTGCTGACTACGCTGAAAGCGGCCGGTTACGAAGGCTGGCTGGTGGTGGAAGCCGAGCAGGACCCGGCGGTCGCCCCCAGCTACCAATACGCCAAGAAGGGCTTTGACACTCTGTCGGGCATCGTGCAGCGCCTGAGCCGGGGAGCCTGACATGGTCAGCCGCCTGCTTGCCAAAGCTGCCCCAGAAGGGCGCGAAATTGTGTCGGTCACGCCCGAGCGCGCGGGCTGGACGTATGTGGGCTTTCAGGCGCTGCGCCTGCAGGCGCAGGAGTCCGAGACCGTCGACACCGGCGCGCGCGAGCTGTGCCTGGTGGTGCTCACCGGCACGGTCACTGTTACGGTGGATGGCGTGCGCTACGGCCCCATGGGCACGCGCAACAGCGTGTTTGATCCGCAGTCGCCTGCGGCAGTCTACGTGCCCGGCGGCAAGCATGTCGAGGTGGTGGCTGACACCTCTGCCGAGCTTGCGCTGTGCACCGCACCCTGCGACAGGCAAGCACGTGAGGTGCGGGTCATCGACCCCGGCACCATGCGCCGCAGCACCCGGGGCAAGGGCAGCAACACCCGCTACATCTGCGACATCCTGCCCCACGATGACCCCACTGCGGCGCACCTTCTGGTGGTGGAAGTGATGACGCCTGCCGGTCATTCGTCGAGCTACCCGCCGCACAAACACGACAGGGAGCAGCCGCCTGTTGAGACGCAACTGGAAGAAACCTATTACCACCGCATCAACCCGCCGCAGGGCTTCGGTTTTCAACGGGTCTATACCGACGACCGCTCGCTGGACGAAGCCTGCGCGGTGGAGAACCACGACGTCGTCATGGTGCCCAAGGGTTACCACCCGGTGGTCGCACCCCATGGCTACGACCTGTATTACCTCAATGTCATGGCCGGGCCCAACCGGTTCTGGGTCTTCAAAAACGACCCCGCCCACGAGTGGATGCTTGCGCCCCAAAGCATCTGAGTGGTTACCAATAGGGTACTAATCGTTTTCCCTAGTGCCCGGCGGATATCAATCAGTGATACTTGGTTTTCCGTCCGAACTAAATGGTGCAACGCACCGGAGAGCGCGGCAGGAAACTAACTCGATGCCCATTCCGGGCTCTCAATAACTGGAGACAAGTATGAAATATCAACGTCAACTGACCGCATTGGCTTTGGCCATGGCAGCGGGTTCTTCTTTCGCCCAATTGACCGTCGGCGTGAGCTTCGATGCGTACCAGGAAGAACGCTGGAAGACTGACGAAGCCGCCATCAAGGCTGAGCTCGCCAAGTCCGGTGCCAAGTACATCATGTCGGACGCCGGCTCTTCCACCGAGAAGCAATTGACAGACATCGACAGCCTGATCGCCAAGGGCGCCAAGGTTCTGATCATTCTGGCCCGCGACAAGGACGCCATCCTGCCGGCCGTCAACAAGGCTGCCCAACTGAAGATCCCGGTGATCGCGTATGACCGCCTGTTCGAAGCTCCCGGCACCACCTACATCACCTTCGACAACAAGGAAGTCGGCCGCATGACTGCCCGCGCCATCCTGGCTGTCAAGCCCAAGGGCAACTACGCCATCATCAAGGGCGACCCAGGTGACAACAACGCCGCTTTCCTGCGCGAAGGTCAAGGCGAAGTTCTGGAAGCAGCGATCAAGAGCGGCGATGTGAAGATCGTCGGTGAAGAATTCACCGCCGGCTGGAACCCGCAAAACGCCCAAAAGAACATGGAACAGATCCTGACCAAGAACGGCAACAAGGTTGACGCGGTTGTGGCACAAAACGACGGCATGGCCGGCGGTGTGGTGGCTGCTCTGACCGCCAAAGGCCTGCAAGGCATTCCCGTGTCCGGCCAGGACGGTGACCACGCTGCACTGAACCGCGTGGCTCTGGGTACCCAAACCGTGTCGGTCTGGAAGAACTCGCAGGACCTCGGAACTGCTGCTGCCAAGGCTGCGGTGGAACTGGGAGCCGGCAAGCCCGTGACAGGCGCTGCTGACTGGGCCAACGGCCCCAAGAAGATGACTCTGAAGTCCATCTTCCTGAAGCCCATCCCCGTGACCCAGGCCAACCTGGACGTAGTCCTGAAGGCCGGCTACATCAAGAAAGACGTGCTCTGCAAGGGCGTGAGCGCAGCTAAAGTGGCTGCCTGCAAGTAAGCGCTTTTCTAACTTAGCTTAGTCACTCACCGCGGGCCGGGCTTGTGCTTGGGGCCCGCGGTGTCGTTTTGAAACTCCGTTTTTCCGGTTTCGTTTAGGGGAAGTCAATGAATCAAGCCTTAAAAAACTTGAAGCATTCGGCCATCGATTGGCGCATGGTGCTGATGACCGCAGTGTTGGTGCTCACCACCGTTGTTTTTAATGTCCTGTCCGAAGGCATATTTTTCTCTGCCGAGAACCTCTACAACATCGCGCAACAAACGGCGGTGGTCGGCATTCTGGCGACCGTCATGGTGCTCATTATTGTGGCCCGCCACATCGACCTCTCTGTCGGTTCGGTGATGGGGTTTGTGGGTGTGTTGATTGCGTTTTTGATGTACACCCTTGACTGGTCCTGGCCCAGCGCCTGCCTCGCAGGTCTTGCCGCGTCCATTCTGGTGGCCATGTACCAGGGCGCTTTGACGGCCTATGTCGGCGTGCCCTCCTTTGTTGTCACCCTGGGCGGGTTAATGTCCTTCCGCGGCGCAGCCTATCTGGTGGCGGACGGCAAGACGCAGCCCCTGTCCGACCCCTTTTTCCTGACTCTGGGCGGTGGCTTCAATGGCGGCATCGGCACCTCTGCCAGCTGGGTTGTGGGCGGCCTGATTTCTCTGTGTATTGTGTTGTCCATGTTCGCCAAACGCCGCTCCAAGCAGCGCTATGACGTGCCGACCAATTCACTGGGTTTGGATCTGTTGCTGGCAATGATTCCCATCGTTCTCGTGCTGGGCTTTGTCGCCGTCATGAACGCCTACCAAATTCCCGGCAAAGACGACGCGCAAGGGATCCCCATTCCTGTGCTCATCTGGGGCGCGGTGGCGTTGCTCATGGCCTTTATCGTGCACCGCACCCGTTTTGGCCGCTATGTATTCGCCATGGGCGGCAACCCTGACGCAGCCGCTCTGGTCGGTATTCCGGTCAAGCGCGTCACCATGATGCTGTTTGTGTTGCTGGCCGTCCTCACCACCATTGCGGCGATCGTGGCGATCTCCCGCCTCAATGCCGGTACCAACTCGTTGGGCAACAACCAGGAGCTGCTGGTGATTGCCGCGACCGTGATTGGCGGCACCGCCCTCGCAGGCGGCAGCGGCACGATTCTGGGCTCGGTTTTAGGCGCCTTGATCATGCAGTGCATTGACAGCGGCATGCTGCTGCTGGATGTGTCTATCGGTACACGCTACGTCATCATCGGCCAGGTGCTGATTGCCGCAGTGGTGTTCGATGTGGCCTACCGCAAATGGACTGGAGATGTACTGTGAGCGCCAACATGGAAGCCCCGAAAAGCAAATCCGCGCTGGACCCCAGCAAATGCCTGGTGGAAATGCGCAATATCAACAAGTCTTTTGGTGGCGTGCATGCCGTAGAAAACGTCAGCATCAACCTCTATCCGGGCGAAGTGGTTGCAGTGCTGGGCCATAACGGGGCCGGCAAATCCACCCTGATGAAAATGCTCGCGGGCGCCTACCCGATTGACAGCGGAGAGGTCATCATCAACGGAGCCAAGGCCAACATCCGCACCCCGGCAGACGCGCAAGCCGCGGGCATCGAGTCGATTTACCAGACCCTGGCTTTGGCCGATAACCTGGATTCGGTGGCCAACCTGTTTCTCGGGCGCGAGCTGCTCACCGCCTGGAAAACGCTGGACGACCACCGCATGGATGCGGACGCGCGCAAGGTGTTTCAGCGCCTGAACAAGAACTTCAAGAACTACCACACCCCCGTTCGACGCCTCTCGGGCGGACAGCGGCAGGTAGTGGCGATTTCGCGCGCCATTTATTTCAATGCCCAGATTCTCATCATGGACGAGCCCACCGCGGCGCTCGGCCCCGAGGAAACCGCGATGGTGGCCAAGCTCATTGAGCAACTCAAGGCCGAAGGCGTAGGCATCTTCCTGATCAGCCACGATATGCACGATGTGTTTGCACTGAGCGACCGGCTGGCGGTGATGAAAAACGGCAAGGTAGTTGGCACCTACCGCACCGGTGACGTCACCGAAGATGAGGTGCTGGGCATGATTATTCTGGGCAAAAAACCCGACGGAAAGCCCGAGACCGCGCGCAGCCCGCGCTGATTCGCGCCCCTCTTGGTCCCCTTACCTCAACGGCGGATGCCATGAAAACGACGGGCGATTTGCAGCTACTCAAGCGCATCAACCGCAGCGTCCTGCTGCGCTTAATGCTGGTCAGCCCCGGGCTCTCGCGTGCCCGGTTGGCCAGCATGAGCGGGCTGACCAAATCCACCGTGAGCGGCCTGGTGCGGGAGCTCATCGACGAACGCTGGCTGGTGGAGGCGGACTCGACCGTGGCCGCCGAGGGAATGGGCCGGCCTTCGACGCCGCTGCATGTCGACAGCAGCACGCGCGTGCTCATTGGTATTGAAGTTGCGGTGGAATGCCTGCGCCTGGTGTGCGTGACGATTCAGGGCAATATCTTGTCCCAGACCGAGGCACCGCTGATAGACCGGCAGCCGCAGCGTGTATGCACCCAGGTGGCCGGCATGGTGCAAAAGCTGTGCGGGCAATTGGAGACCCAAGGACTGCTGCTATCTGGCGTGGGCGTGTGCCTGCCCGGCGCCATCAATGACGACACCGGCCTCGTGCGTCTGGCCCCTAATTTGGAATGGCGCGACGTTGCTTTCTTGCCCCTGATTGCAGAAGCCTTCCGGGTAGCGGGCGTTCCGGCTACGCAGATCCACTTGCAAAACGACGCCGATGCCGCCGCCCTGAGCGAATACGAGTTCGGCTCCAAAGACGGAGAGGACCCGCTCATCTTCATCAACTGCGATGTGGGCGTAGGGGCCGGCATTGTGCTCAACGACCGGCTGTTCACCGGCTCGGTCGGCACGGCTGGCGAAATCGGTCATACGATTTTGCAAATCAACGGACCGCTGTGCTCCTGCGGGCGAAAGGGCTGTGCTGAGACCTTCATCGGGTCACGCTTTTTGCGCAGGAAGGCCGATATGCAGGCTGCCGGGCAGTACTTGGGCGTGCTCATCCAAAACCTGGACGCCATGTTCAACCCCCGCGTGCTGGTGCTGGGCGGACGGTCGTGTGTGAATAACCCCTCGCTCGTAGAAACTGCGCGCCAGACGCTCGTGGCCTATGCAAAGGGTGCGGGCCTGCCGGCACCGCAGGTACGCCCGGCGCGCTACGGCTTGCAGGCCGCCGCGGTGGGCGCGGCCGCCCTGGTGCTGCACCGCTTCCTTCGCCCCATGCTCCTGGGCGCGAGCATTGACTCCGGCGCAAACGCGCCGGCCAACCCCTGAAAGCACCCATGTTCTTAGGCATTGATATCGGCACCTCCGAAGTAAAGGCGCTCTTGCTCAACGACGCGCATGAGGTCGTTGGTGTGGCGGGCAGCCCGCTGGAAGTCTCCCTCCCCGCCCCGGGTCATAGCGAGCAAGCGCCCTCCAGCTGGTGGGCCGGCACGCAAGCGGCCCTGGCAACCTTGCGCGCGCGCCACCCCGAAGCCTTTGCTGAGGTATCGGCCATCGGCCTCTCGGGCCAAATGCACGGTGCGGTGCTGCTCGACAAAGACCTCGCCGTGTTGCGGCCCGCGATGTTGTGGAACGACGTGCGCAGCGCCGCGGAGTGCACCGAGATGATGGACGCGCTGCCCGCCCTGCCCCATCTCGCCGGCAGCCTGGCCATGCCCGGCTTTACCGCGCCCAAGCTGCGCTGGCTGGCCACCCACGAGCCGGATGTGTTTGCCAAGGTTTACAAGGTGCTCCTGCCCAAAGACTATGTGCGCCTGATGCTGACCGGCGAATGCGTGACCGACCTGTCCGATGCGAGCGGCACCATGTGGCTCGATGTGGCGCGCCGCGCCTGGTCTCCCGAACTGCTTGCTTTGACCGGACTGAACGAATCGCACATGCCGCGCCTGATTGAAGGCAGCGCCGAGGGTGGGCTGTTGAGCGCGGGTGCTGCAGCGGTTTTGGGATTGCGCCCCGGCATCGTGGTGGCAGGCGGCGGGGGCGACAACGCGGCCAGCGCTATCGGCATGGGCTCGGTAGAGGCCGGGCAAGGTTTTTTGTCCTTAGGCACCAGCGGCGTTCTGTTTGTGGTGACGCCCAGTTACCAGCCCAACGCGGCCAGCGCTACCCACGCCTTCTGCCACGCCATACCGGGACGCTGGCATCAGATGAGCGTGATGCTGTCTGCCGCGAGCTGCCTGCAGTGGGCGGCTGGCGCCTTGGGCCTGGCGTCTGCCGGCGCGCTCGAAGCATTGGCCAGCAGCCTGAGCCGCACGCAACAAGCACAGGCGCCGCTGTTCCTGCCCTACCTGAGCGGCGAGCGCACGCCCCACAACGACGCCCACATTCGCGGCAGCTTTCACGGCCTGAGCGGCAGCACCGACCCGGCCGCGCTGGCCTATGCCGTCATCGAAGGCGTGAGCTTCGGCCTGACCGACGGGCTGAAAGCGCTCCATGAGGCGGGCTGCACCATTCAGCGCCTGTCGCTGGTGGGCGGCGGCGCGCGCAGTGCCTTCTGGGCGCAGCAGCTGGCGTCTTCGCTGGGCATTGAAATCGTGACGCATGCCGAGTCCACGGCCGGCGGCGCGCTGGGTGCTGCGCGCTTGGCGTGGCTGGCCACCGGGGGCACTGAGGCGCAGGTGTGCATCCCCCCCGCCACCCACGCCCTGTACCGACCCGACCCCGCAGAGCAGGCCCTGCTCGCCCCGCGCTACGCCCGCTTCCGCGCCCTGTACCACGCCCTGAAAAACATTCACTGATTGACCAACCCGAGGATTTGACCCATGAGCATCTACTTTCACGCCATCGCGCCCATTGCCTTTGAGGGGCCCCAGTCCCAGAACCCGCTGGCCTTCAAGTGGTACGACAAAGACCGGCTGGTGCTGGGCAAGCGCATGGAGGACCATCTGCGCTTTGCGGTCTGCTACTGGCACAGCTTCTGCTGGAACGGGTTTGACCCCTTCGGCTACGACGGCACCTTCGAGCGCCCCTGGCAGCGCATTGCCGACCCGATGGCGGCAGCCAAGGCCAAGGCCGATGTGGCGTTTGAGTTTTTCAGCAAATTGGGCGCGCCTTTTTATTGCTTTCACGACCGCGACGTCGCCCCCGAAGGCGCCACCCCGCGCGAGAGTGTGTCCAACCTGCACGCGATGGTGGACTATCTGGCCGCCAAGCAACAAGAGACCGGCATGAAGCTGCTGTGGGGAACCGCCAACCTGTTCAACCACCGCCGCTACATGGGTGGCGCAGCAACCAACCCCGATCCCGAAATTTTTGCGATGGGCGCCCTGCAGGTCAAAGAAGCCATGGACGCCACCCTCCAACTCGGCGGCGCCAACTACGTGCTGTGGGGTGGCCGCGAAGGCTACGAGACCCTGCTCAACACCAAAATGGGCCACGAGCTCGACCAGATGGGTCGCTTCCTGCACATGGTAGTGGACCACAAACACAAGATCGGCTTCCAAGGCACCATCCTGCTCGAGCCCAAGCCGCGCGAGCCCTCCAAGCACCAGTACGACTTTGATGTAGCCACCGTGCACGGCTTCCTGCTTAAGCACGGCCTGGACAAGGAAATCAAGGTCAACATCGAGGCCAACCACGCCACCTTGGCCGGCCACAGTTTCGAGCACGAAATCGCCAGCGCCGTGGATTTGGGCATCTTCGGCTCCATTGACATGAACCGTGGCGACATGCAGTGCCAGTGGGACACCGACCAGTTCCCCAACAGCATTCCCGAGACCGCCCTGGCCATGTACCTCATCGTCAAGGGTGGCGGCTTCACCACCGGTGGCGTCAACTTCGACAGCAAAGTGCGACGCCAGTCCATCGACCCCGAAGACATGTTTTACGGCCACATTGGCGGCATGGACGTGACAGCCCGCGCGCTCCTGATTGCAGAAGCCATGATCCAAGACGGCCGCTTTGCCAAACACACCGAAGACCGCTATGCCGGCTGGAACAGCGGCTTTGGCAAAGAGGTACTGGGCGGCAGGCTGTCGCTCGATGAGGTGGCCCAACACGTGCTGGCGCGTAACACCGACATCAAGCCGGTATCGGGCCGCCAGGAACACCTCGAGAACTTGTTGAACTCCTTCATCTGAGCAAGGTACCTATGAAAAAAGTTGTTTGGGGCGTGCTCAGCACCGCCAAGATCGGCTGGGAAAAAGTCATCCCCGCCATGCAAAAAGGCGAGCACTGTGAGATTCGGGCGATCGCCTCACGCAACCTCGAAAAAGGCCGCGCCTGGGCCGACAAGCTGGGCATTCCCAAAGCCTATGGCAGCTACGAAGCGCTGCTCGCCGACCCCGAGATCGAGGCCATCTACAACCCACTGCCCAACGACCAGCATGTGCCACTCACCCTGGCTGCGGCCCGCGCCGGCAAGCATGTGCTGTGCGAAAAGCCGGTGGCGCTGACCGCCACACAGGCCGCAGAGTTGCGCGAAGTCGCCGGCCAGGTGCACATCATGGAAGCCTTTATGGTGAGGTTTCACCCGCAGTGGATTGCGGTGCGCGAGCGAGTGCAGCGCGGCGAACTGGGCGACCTGCGTGCGGTGCAGACGTATTTTTCTTACTTCAACCGCGACCCGGACAACATCCGCAACCAGGCCGACATGGGCGGCGGTGCGCTGTATGACATCGGCTGCTACCCCATCGTGACCGGCCGTTTTTTGTTTGGCGCAGAGCCCAAGCGGGTGATTGCGCTGGTGGACCGCGACCCCGATTTCAAGACCGACCGCATGGTCAGCGCGCTGGTGGACTTTGGCGAGGGCCGCCGGTTGGACTTCACCGTGTCCACCCAATCCGTGCCCTACCAGCGGGTGCAGGTGTGCGGCACCAAGAAGCGCATCGAAATCCAGATCCCTTTCAACGCTCCGCTGGGCGGGTCTTGCGAGGTATACAGCGACGATGGCTCGCACCTTGACGGCCAGTCCACCACCACAGAGACCATTGGGGCCTGCAACCAGTACACCCTGCAGGGCGATGTGTTTTCGCGCGTGGTGCGCGGCGAGATCAGCCTGCCTTATGGTGTGGAGGACGCCATCCGCAATATGCGGGTGATTGACGCCCTGTTTGAGTCCGAGAAAACCGGGGCCTGGGTCACCATTTAAGGAACTTGGAGTTGCAGATGAAAGTTGTTCCCTGGGCGCTCATTGCCGGCCTCGCGCTACCGGTGGTGCAAGCCCTCCATGCAGCGGATGCGCCAAGCGCGCGGCTTGCGCCTACGCCGCCCGTTCCCCGTTTTTCGGAAGAAACCGACACCGCCGGGCTGCAGAGCCGCTTTGAGGGGCAGGACGAGTTCATGGTCGGCGGCGGCGTGGCCGTGTTTGACTGCGACAACGATGGTCTGCCCGAGTTGTACGTCACCGGCGGGCAGAACAAGGCCAAGTTTTACCGCAACAAGAGCACCCGCGGCGGCCCACTCAAGCTGCAAGAGGAGCGCTCCGGGCTGGAGCTGACGCTGGCAACCGGCGCCTACCCCATTGATATTGATGGCGACAGCCATGCTGACTTGGTGGTGCTTAGGGTGGGCGAGATTGAGGTGTTCAGGGGGCTGGGCGGCTGCAAGTTCGAGCGGGCAAACAGCCTCTGGAATATTCCCAACAACAACGACTGGCACACCGCGTTCTCGGCCACCTGGGAGAAGGGCCAGACCATGCCCACCCTGGCCTTTGGCACCTACTACGACCGCAGCCGCCCGGACTTTCCATGGGGTACCTGCACCCCGGCCTGGCTCTTGCGGCCTGACGCATCGGGCAAAAAATACGCAGCGCCCGAGTTGCTCAAACCGAGCTACTGCGCGCTGTCCATGCTGTTTTCGGACTGGAACCGCAGTGGCCAGGCCTCGCTGCGCGTAAGCAACGACCGCGAGTACTACCAGGGCGGCCAGGAGCAGCTCTGGAAGGTGCCCCCGGGTGAGGCGGCCCGGCAGTACACCACCGAAGAAGGCTGGAAGCGCCTGCAAATCTGGGGCATGGGTATTGCCAGCCACGATGTGGACGGCGACGGCTACCCCGATGTGTTCCTCACCAGCATGGCGGACAACAAGTTCCAGAAGCTCGAAAGCGGTGCTGCGCGCCCCAGCTTCATCGACCAAGCCTACAAACGCGGTATCACCGCGCATCGGCCCTATGTGGGCGGCGATATCCACCCCTCTACCGCTTGGCATGCTCAGTTTGCCGACGCCAACAACGACGGGATGGCGGACCTCTTTATCGTCAAAGGCAATGTCTCCACCATGCCAGACTTTGCAACGCTGGACCCCAACAACCTGCTGCTGCAACAAACCGACGGCCGTTTTTTTGAGGCCGGCCAGCTCGCCAATGTGGCCAGCTACAAGCGGGGCCGCGGCGGCATGATGGCCGACCTCAACGGCGACGGCCTGCTCGACATGATCGTCGTCAACCGCTGGGACAAGGCCCAGCTCTGGCGCCATGTGGGCTCCGGCACCGCGGCCAGGCCCGCCCCCATGGGCCGCTGGCTGCAGCTGCGCCTGCAGCAGGCCGGCGGCAACCGTGACGCCATAGGCGCCTGGGTAGAGGTGGACCTGGGGGGCAAGATCATCCGCGAAGAGCTCACCATCGGCGGCGGCCATGCCAGCGGGCAGCTGGGATGGATGCACTTCGGCCTGGGCCAGGCCACCGAAGTAAGACTGCGTGTGCATTGGCCGCACAGCGGATGGGGCGAGTGGCAGACGGTTGCGGCCAACAACTTTTACACCGTCAACAAAGAGGCTGGCACCAGTCCTTGGAAGGCACCATGAGCACCCATTTTTTTTCGTGTACGCCGTGTTGGTTCCGCGGCCTGATGACCCTGATCGCAGCTGCTTGTATGGCAGCGGCGCCTCTGCCTGCCACAGCCCAGCCTGAAGGCGTGGTGGCAGCCCAGCCGGCGTCGGGTTACAGCTCCGGTGTGGTGTACGACTGGTACGCGCTGACCTTGCAGCTGATCCAGCAGACGCCGGGGTTCAGCCCGCCGGTGGCGGCGCGCGCCATGGCGTACATTTCGTTGAGCCTGTATGAGTCGGTGGTGCCCGGCATGCCCGGCTACCAGAGCTTGGCTGGCCAGCTCAACGACCTGAGCTCCCTGCCGTGGGCACAGCCTGACGAGCCGCTGCACTGGCCCACCGTGGCCAATGCGTCGATGGCGACCATGGTGCGCATGATGTTTCCCACCGCCAGTGCCGACAACAAGGCCCGCATTGACCTGCTCGAGCGCAGCCTGCCGCTCAAGTACACGCAGGACTTTGATCCCAACAGCATCACCGCCGACATCTCCAACCGGTCGGAAACCTTCGGCAAGCTGATGGCGATGGCCATCATGACCTGGGCCCGTACCGATGGCGGGCACGAAGCCTGGGGGCCGTTGCGCCGCTCACGCGCTATTTATGTTCCGCCCAGCGGAACGGGCAAATGGACGGCGACGCCACCCGCCTTTGCCGCGCCGCTGCTGCCGTACTGGGGCCAGAACCGCCCCATCGTGCTGAAGTCCGCGGCCGACTGCCCCGCGCCACCGCCGCCGCCCTACTCGGAAGATCCGGGATCCGGCTTTTACAAGGACGGCTTGGAGGTGTACCAGATCGCTAAAGCAGCCACCCAGGAACAGCGCCAGTTTGCCCTGTACTGGGCGGACGATGCCGGAAAGACACCCACGCCGGCCGGCCACTGGGCCTACATCGCCAACGACCTGCTGAGGGCCCGAAAGGCCGACCTGGGTACCGCAGCCGAAACCTTTGCGCGGCTCAATGTCGCCATGTCGGACGCGTTTGTGGCGGCCTGGGCCACCAAGTATTCGCTCAGCGTGATCCGCCCGGTGACCTACGTCCAGCTGGTGATCGACAGCAACTGGGCGCCTACCCTGCTGCCCACCCCACCGTTCCCCGACTACCCTTCGGGCCATGCGGTGCAATCGAGCTCGGCGCAGGCGGTGCTCAGCCGGGTGTTTGGTGCGAATACCGAGTTTGTGGACAACACCCACAACGACCGCGGCTGGGGCCCTCGCACTTTTAAGAGCTTTCAAGCGGCAGCCGACGAGGCCGCCATGTCACGCGTGTACGGCGGCATCCACTACCGATTCTCGTCCGAGGGCGGCAAACCGCAGGGCCTGTGCGTGGCCAACAAGGTGCTGGCGCTGAAGTTCAAGCCCTGAGGCGCGGGTTCAACGGACCACGCTTAGCGCGGGGTTTCTCCCACCACCAGCGCGAGAGCCGCGTAGTCGCCCACCCGCTCACCCAGACCGGCGGGCACCAGTTCCACGCCGGCGGTCAGGGCGGAAAGTTTGCCCTCCACGTGCGAGCGGATCTTGGGCAACAAGAAGTCACGGTGGTGCCAGAACACGCTGCCGCCCAGGCTGATGCGCTCTAAATCCAGCGTAACCACCATGTTGTACAACGCCCGACCCATGACCCTGCAAAGGTCATCAATAATGGCGTTTGCGCTCACGCTGCCTGCGTGAGCTGCTTCAAAAAGCATAGCAGCGTCGGCAAAACCGTCCGCACCGAAGCGGCGCGGGATGGCGTTGCCCGCCACCAGCGCCTCTACGTCGCCGATGTTGCCGCAGCCGCACAAGGCGGCGTCGTTATCGCTCACAAAGGTGTGGCCCGCATGGCCGGCGTTGCCGTTCTTGCCGCGCAAAATGTGCCCGTCCACGCACAGCCCCATACCGATGCCAGTGCTCCAGGTCACGTAGGCGCAGTTGCGCACACCCTGCAGCGCACCCCAGCGGCGCTCCGCCTCCAGCGCGCTCACGCCGTCGTTTTCGACGCGCACATTGGCAAAGGCGGCGCGCAGGGGCGCTTCGAGCAGGGCGGTCGTCCAGTCATTGGGCAGGCCGCGCCCGCGCCCGGCCATGCCGCCGCAGATGTTGGGCGAGGACAGCTCGATCAGGCCCTCGCGCATCACAAATGGCCCGCAGGACGCCACGCCCACCGAGGCCACCTGCGCCAGCGGCACGCCGGCGGCATCGCAGCTTTGGCCGACCATGCGGATGATTTGCCGCGCCAGGGCCGTGTTGTCACCTTCTTTGGCGGTGGGCTCGGCCACCTTGCCACGCACGCCACGGGCATCCGCAATGCTGACGGCCACCTTGGTGCCGCCGATGTCCACGCACGCCACGGTCGCCATGGAGGGCGGAAGTTGTACGGCAGGGGCGCTGGTTGCAGACGTCATAACGAGAATTCAGTGGAGTTCAAGGGGCCAATGGTAGCGGCGGGCAGCGCCGCGGCGTTACCAGCCTGTTACGCAAGAGACCGGAGACGACAGAGGATCGGACACCGCAGTCACAACCGGTGGGTGCGGTCGCCCCGCACAAACCCCATGAGCGGCACATCCACCCCCCGCCCCAGCGCGATGACTTTGAAGAGCTCACCCATTTCGTGCTCCATCAGCAGTTTTTGCGCCGCCACCCGCTCCGGCAGCGGCTGGGTTTGCATGGCCTCGACCAGGCCGCAGTTCATCAGGAAATGCGCCTGGTTGGTGTAGCCCAGCACATCCAGACCAGCCTCTTGCGCGGCCACAGCAATGCCGGTGAAGTTCACATGGGCGGTGATGTCTTTCAAGCCCACGTCACTCAAGGGATCGGCGTCTGCGCGGTGGGCCTGGTGGCACATTACGGTGCCCATGTGGCGCTGCGGGTGGTAGTACTCATGTTCGGGAAAGCCATAGTCCAGAAAGAACGCCGCACCGGCCTCCAAGCGGTCTGACAGCGTGCGGATGAAAGCCTCACCCTGCGGGTGGATCTCGGTCAGGTAATCGTGCCCGCCTTCCAGCTCCACCGGCGGGCGTAGGCTGGTCGGGCGATCGGCCCACACCAAACGGCCAGCCTCCCACGCCACACCCCGCTCATGCCATACCCCGCCCACCCGCGCCAACAGCTGCACCGGCATGGCGTCGAGTACCTCGTTGCCCAGCACCACGCCGCGCATCTGGACGGGAAGCTCCGCCACCCAGCGCACGCGCTCGCCATAGGCCGCCAGCCGCTCGCGCTGCCGGTCTTTCAGAGAATCCGACACGTCCACAATCGTGTAGCTGCGCAAGGGCTGCCCCAGCGCGTGGAGCGCATCCAGCACCTGCAGGGCCAGCGCGCCGGTGCCGGCGCCAAACTCAATCACCTCGCCGGTGCCAGTGGCGTCCAGCACCTGCGCCACCTGCCGAGCCAACGCCTGCCCGAACAGGGGGCTCATCTCGGGCGCGGTCACAAAATCGCTTCCCTGCCCCTGCAGCTGCCCGGCCGCATCCATCAGCCCCTGCGGCATCTGCCCGAATTTGGTGGAGCCGTTGGCGTAGTAACCCAGCCCGGGTTCGTACAAGGCCAGGCGCATAAAGGCGTCAAAGCCCAGCCAGCCGTCGGCCTGCGCAATGGCATCCGCGATAATTGGGTTTAGTTGGGCTGGAACGCTTTGCGTCGTGTGCATGGACATGGGTCTCGTGGTGCGTCTAGCCAAGGATTATCTTTCCCCCACACCCCTCCCCTCTCAGGATGCATTTGTGTTGAAGCGCGTACTCGTGACCGGCGGTGCCCATCGATTGGGTGCGCTCCTTTGCGCCCGCTTTGCGGCAGCGGGTTGGGAGGTGTGGTGTCACTATGGGCGCAGCGCGGATGCGGCGCAGGCCCTGTGCGCCACGCTTCGTGCGCAGGGCCATGAAGCCCACGCGATTCACGCCAACCTCTCCGACGAAATCAGCCGGCGCGATGTGATTGCCGAAATCACGGCCAAGTCGGGCCCACTGCACTGCCTGGTCAACAACGCCTCCAGCTTCGAGCCCGACAGCGGCACCGCCATCGACACCGAAGGCGCACGCCAGCAACTCGAAGTCAACCTGTTGGCGCCGCTCTCACTCTCGCGCTGGATGGCCAACAGCCTGGGCGCAGACGCGCTGCCCGGCGAGCACAGCATCATCCACATACTGGACCAGAAGGTCTTCAACCTCAACCCCGACTACTTCTCCTACACCGTCAGCAAGCTGGCGCTCGAGCGCGCAGTGGCCCTGCAAGCGCAGGCGCTGGCACCTAGGGTGCGGGTGTGTGGTGTGGCGCCGGGCCTGATGTTCCTGAGCGGTCCGCAAACGCAGGAAAACTTTGACAAGGCCGCGCGGGTGAACCTCCTGCAGCGCGCCATAGACCCCGCACAGGTGGCCGCCACCTGCCTGTTTCTGGCCGAGAACCCCTGCATCACCGGCAGCACGCTGTGCGTGGATAACGGCCAGCATCTGGTGCCCTTGGCACGCGATGTGATGTTTGCGGTGGACGCCGCCGCTATGAGAGCCCCCTCATGACCACAGACCCCTTCAACCTTCTGGCACTCGAATGCCGCCGCCTTTTTCTGCGCGACCATGTGGTGCAGGTGCGCATCGGCGCCCACGACTTCGAGAAGGGCGTCACCCAGCGGCTCATCTTCAATGTGGAACTGTTTGTGCCTTTGGCCAGCACCACGCCGCAGGCCGACAGCCTGTCGGAGGTGGTGGACTACGACTTCGTGCGCGAGCTGATTGCCCGGCGCATTGCCCGCGGCCATGTGGAGCTGCAAGAAACATTGTGCGACGAGCTCATCGAGCAACTGCTGGCGCACCCGCAGGTGCGCGCGGTGCGCCTGTCCACACAGAAGCCCGATGTGTACCCCGACTGCGCGGGCGTGGGCGTTGAGGTATTCCGCATGAAAGGCGTCAATGCTTAAAGACTCCACAGAGGACAGCATGAAAGCCACCACAGGCTACCAGACCCTCACGCTCACCGGCCTGCGCTTCGATGCCAGCCTCGGCATTCTGGAGTCAGAGAAAAAAGCGCCCCAACCGATTCAGGTAGATGCAGAGCTGAGCCTGGGCACCCAGCCTTTGCTTCCCAGCGATGACGACATCAACCACGTGCTCGACTACCGCAAGGTGCGCCAGATCATCATCAGCGAATGCACCGCCGAGCATGTGAACCTGTTGGAGACGCTCATCGGCAAACTGGCCCACCGGCTGATGCAGCTGCCCGGCGTGCTGGGCGTGCGGGTCAAGATCGCCAAGCTCGAAATTTTTGAAGACTGTGAAGTTGCCATCCGCATGGAGACGGGGCAGTGGTAAGCCACCCCCGAGCCGTCAGCAACGCAACAAGGAGAAGTGCATGAGCGCCACATGGATTGAAGAAGAAGCCCCCGCCACCGAGGCATGGACCGACGACCCGGCAAGCACCGACACCACCGTGGCGGACGCTGAGGCGAAACGCCAAAAAGGCATCAAGATTGAGCGCGAAGCCCACAAGCTCGAGAAGCGCCTGTGCCGCCAGATGGGGCAGGCAATTGTGGACTTCAACATGATTGAAGAGGGCGACCGGGTGATGGTCTGCATGTCGGGCGGAAAAGACAGCTACGGCATGCTCGACATCCTGCTCAAGATGCAGCAGCGCGCGCCGATCCGCTTTGAGATTGTGGCCGTCAACCTTGACCAGAAGCAGCCCGGTTTTCCCGACCACATCCTGCCCGAATACTTAGCCAAGCTGGGTGTGGAGTTCCATATCGAGACGCAGGACACCTACTCCATCGTCAAGCGCAACATCCCCGAAGGCAAGACCATGTGCAGCCTGTGCAGCCGGCTGCGGCGGGGCATTTTGTACAGCGTGGCGCGGCGGCTCAAGTGCAACAAGCTCGCGCTGGGCCACCACCGCGATGACATGCTGCAGACCTTTTTTCTGAACATGTTTTTTGGCGGCAAGCTCAAGGGCATGCCACCGAAGCTCACCAGCGACAATGGCGAGTTTGTAGTCATCCGACCGCTGGCTTATGTGGCCGAGAAAGACCTGATCCGTTGGGCAGCGCACCGTCAGTTCCCCATCATTCCCTGCACACTGTGCGGGAGCCAGACCAACCTGCAGCGCGTGCAAATCGGCAACATGCTGCGGGACTGGGAGAAACAATACCCCGGCCGCGCCGAGACCATGTTCACCGCATTGCAAAACGTGGTGCCCTCGCACCTGATGGACCACAAGCGCCATGACTTCAAAAACATCCGCCCCACCGGTATTGCCGATGACGAGGGTGACAAGGCGTTTGATGCGGACGACCTGCCCTCTTCCGCAGTGGCGGGCCTTGGCGCACTGGCAGGTCTGGCTGGCGTCAACGTGGTGAGCCTTTGAAATGATGAAATCGCTGAGCCCCTGCCGCATGGCCTCGCAAACCGGGCGCGTGCTGGTGGCCTTGGGCCTCATCCTGGGAATGTTGAGCCTGGGGGGGTGCGCCCTGCCGCGCATGATTGACAGCGAGGTGCAGAGCTTTGCGGGTGCCAGCGCACCGGTAGCTGGAACGGACTTCCGGTTTGAACGACTGCCCTCGCAAGAGCGCAACAACCAGCAACAGGAGGCCCTGGAGTCCATGGCCCAGGAGGCGCTTGAGCGTGCCGGCCTGCTGCGCAGGGACGCCGGCGGGCGCTATCTGGTGATTGTGGGTTTTTCGGTAGACAACATCCGCAACCCGTACTACCGCCCTCAGAGCCCGCGCTTTGTGATGGGCAACAACGGGATGTTGATGGAAGTCTGGCCCCGCATGACAGACATGGAAGTGCCCTGGTTCCGCCACCGGCTGCAGCTGACCCTGCGCGACAGCACCAATGGTCAACTGGCGTTTGAAACGACCGCCGTATTTGACGGCCCCTGGAGCGACACGGCCAACCTGCTGCCCCCCATGCTGGAGGCCGCGCTCAAGGACTACCCGCAAACCGCCAGCCGCACCGTCCGGGTCGAACTGCCCGCCCGCGGCGCCGGACCACGCTGAATGAGCGTCACCCGCATCATCGCAGTGCGCCACGGCGAAACCGCCTGGAACGTGGACACCCGCATTCAGGGCCAGCTCGATATCGGCCTTAATGCTCAAGGCCAATGGCAGGCCGAGCGCGTGGGCGCGGCGCTGGCCGGAGAATCCATCGACCGCATTTACAGCAGCGACCTGCAGCGCGCCCAAAGCACCGCACAGGCCATTGCCCGACACGCCCGCAACATCACCGCCCGCGAAGTGGCGCTGCACCAGGGCCTCCGCGAGCGGGGCTTCGGCAGCTTTGAAGGCGAGACATGGGCCGATATCGCCCAGAAGTGGCCCGATCAGTCCATGCGCTGGAAGCAGCGCGACCCGCACTTCGCCCCGCCCGGCGGCGAAACCCCGACCGAGCTGCTCGCGCGGGTGTCGGCCACGGTGAATGACATTGCGGCGCGCCATGCCGGCGAACACATCGTTCTGGTAGCCCACGGCGGCGTGATGGACATGCTCTACCGGCTGGCCACCCGGCAAGAGCTGCACGCTCCCCGCACCTGGCACCTGGGCAATGCGGCGATTAACCGCCTGCTGTGGACGCCCGAGTCCCTCACGCTGGTGGGCTGGGGCGATGTGCGGCACCTCGACGGTGCGGCGCTCGACGAATCCAACCTGTAACCCGACCTGTCATCCGACCTGTCATTTACGGCAGCGCCCCTAGGGTTCCCCCGATGCGTAAAGCGCTCTGGGTCGGCAAAATTGGCGCATGAGCAAAATCATTGTTTTTGCAACGCCGGTTTTCTTCCTGCTGATTGCGCTGGAGTTCGCATGGAGCCGGCGCGCCAACGCGCGGGTGCCAGCCACGCTGGCCTACCGGCTGAATGACGCCATCAGCAGCATCAACCTGGGTATCCTGAGCCAGGTCGGGGGCGTGCTCTCTAAGGTGCTGACTGTCGGCATTTACACCGCCGTATTTCATGCGGTGGCGCTCCTGCCGGACCTGGCGTTCTGGAGCACCTGGTACGGAGTGCTGCTGGCGCTGGTGTTTTACGACTTTTGCTACTACTGGCTGCACCGCGCTGGCCACGAGGTGGCGTTGTTCTGGGCGGCCCATGTGGTGCACCACCAGAGCCAGCAATACAACCTGTCGACCGCGCTGCGCCAAACCAGCAGCGGTGCGTTTTTCGGCTGGATTTTTTACCTGCCGATGGCCGTGGCCGGTGTGCCGCCGCTGATTTTCGGCATCGTGGCGCTGATTGACCTGCTCTACCAGTTCTGGGTACACACCGAGCAGGTGGGCAAACTCGGTTGGTTTGACCGGGTGTTTTGCTCGCCCAGCAACCACCGGGTACACCACGCAGTGAACGACGCCTACGTCGACAAGAACTACGGCGGCATCCTGATGCTGTGGGACCGTCTGTTCGGCAGCTTCCGCGAAGAGGACGAGCCCTGCGTTTACGGTACCCGCAGCCCGCTCAACAGCTGGGACCCGGTATGGGCCAATGCCCAGGTGTACTGGAGTCTGGTCTGCGCGAGCTGGGCCACGCGCCGCTGGGTAGACAAGCTACGCGTGTGGTTCATGCCGCCCGGCTGGCAGCCTGCCGATCTGGCGGCGGCGCAGCCCCACCCCGCCTTCCGGCTGGAGCAGGTGCGTACCTTCAACCCGCCGCTCACGGCCGCGCAAGGCTGGTTCGCGTCGGTGCAGTTTCTGGGCCTGCTGGGCGCGGTGGCCGCCTTTTTGTGGGTGGCCGACGGCCTGCCTTTTGCCGATGCTGCCCTCTATGCCACAGGCCTGTTTGCCGCGGTCTGGGCCCTGGGCCGCTTCATGCAGCAGGGCCTGCACGCGCTGGAGGTGCTGGCGGTAGAAGCCGCCGCCTGGGCCAGCCTGAGCGCGGTAGATCTGCTGCCCGGCCATCTGCTGGCCAAGCCTCTGGTCATAGTTGCC
>NZ_CAMCVG010000007.1 GCF_945881795.1 Rhodoferax sp. OV413 | reverse complement strand
GTTGGGGGATAACGATGCAGCCTCACTGCTCTGCGGCCCGCACGACGCCCGCTGGGAGGCCGCCCTGGCAGCCCAACCGGCCGAGTTCGCGCTGGTAGACACGCTGGCCGACGACCCCGCTGTGCTGATTTACACCAGCGGCACCACCGGCAACCCCAAAGGGGCGCTGATTCCGCACCGCGCGCTGATTGGCAACCTCAGCGGCTTTGTGGCCAGCCAGAACTGGTTCGGGTTTGACGGCGTCACCAATCGCAGCTCCCGGGCGGTGTTCTGGTCGCCCGCAGACTGGGCCTGGACGGGCGGGCTGATGGACGCTCTCTTGCCCACGCTCTACTTCGGGCGGCCCATCGTCGCCTTCAGGGGGCGCTTTAGCCCGCAAGTCGCGCTGGAGCTGATGCGCGATTGCGGCGTCACGCACACGTTTTTGTTTCCCACCGCGCTCAAGGCCATGATGAAGGCGTATCCGGGGGCCACAGGCCGCACCGTGCGCCGCCAGTTCGGGTTGAAGCTCGACGCCATCATGAGCGCGGGCGAGGCGGTGGGCGATGCGGTTTTTGGCTACTGCGTGCAGCAGCTTGGCGTCACGCCCAATGAGATGTTTGGCCAGACCGAGATGAACTACATCGTCGGCAACTCCAGCCGCCACTGGCCCGCCAAGCCCGGCAGCATGGGCATGGGCTACCCCGGCCATCGGGTCGCGGTGATTGACGAGGCGGGCCGGGAATGCCCGGCAGGCGTGCCCGGCGACGTGGCGCTGCACCGCTTTGATGTGCATGGCGACCCCGACCCCATCTTCTTTTTAGGCTACTGGAAGAACCCCGCCGCCACCGCCGCCAAATTCACCGGCGACTGGTGCCGTACCGGCGATCTGGCGGTGCGCGACGCCGAGGGCTACCTGTGGTACCAGGGCCGCAGCGACGATGTGTTCAAGTCTGCCGGCTACCGCATCGGGCCCGGCGAGATAGAGAACTGCCTGGTGAAACACCCCGCCGTCGTCAACGCCGCCGTGGTGCCCAAGCCCGACGCCGAGCGCGGCGCGCTGGTCAAGGCTTATGTGGTGATTGCTCCTGATTTTGTAGCTGCTTGCGCAGGCAGTGAAAGCGCTACAGCCGTATTTCATGCCCAACTCACCCTGGACCTGCAAGCCCACGTCAAGGGGCAGCTTGCGCCCTACGAGTACCCCAAAGAGATTGAATTCGTGGACGCCCTGCCCATGACCACCACCGGCAAAGTGCAGCGCAGGGTGTTGCGTTTGCAGGAGGAGGCGCGTTACGCTGCTGCCCGCGCTTGAGCAAAACCCCGCAACCGAACCTCACCCCGCCACCCCCTAAACTGAACGCCATGAACACCATCCAACTCGGTTGCAGCGACCTGCACGTCACCCCCATCTGCCTGGGCACCATGACCTTCGGTGAGCAGGTGGATGAGCCCACCTCCCACGCCATCCTGAGCCGCTCTCTGGAGCGGGGCGTGAACTTTATTGACACCGCGGAGATGTACTCGGTGCCGCCGCGTGCCGAGACCTTCAACCTCACCGAAAAAATCATCGGCAACTGGATCAAGGCCAACCCCGGCGCCCGCGAGAAGCTGGTGATTGCCACCAAGGTCGCCGGCCCCTCGCGCGCCATGCCCTGGGTGCGCAACGGCAGCAGCAACCTCACGGCTGAGGACATCATCGGCGCCTGCGAAGGCAGCCTGCAGCGCATGAACATTGAGGTCATCGACCTGTACCAGATCCACTGGCCGGTGCGCCAGGTGCCGATGTTCGGCGGCATGTACTACAACCCCGCCAACGAAAACACCGGCCTCAGCACCATCGAGGAGCAGCTTCGCGCCATGGACACCCTGGTGCGAGCCGGCAAGGTGCGCGCCATCGGCCTCTCCAATGAAACGCCGTATGGCGTGCACGAATTCGTGCGCCTGGCCGAGCAGCATGGTCTGCCGCGCATTGCGACCGTGCAAAACAACTATGGCCTGCTGGCCCGCACGGTAGAAAACGGGCTGGACGAAACCATGCACCGGCTCGGCGTCTCGCTGCTGCCCTACTCGCCGCTGGCCTTTGGCCTGCTCACCGGCAAGTACGACGACGAGGGCCTTCTGGGCGACAGCGTTCCCCAGGAGTGGCGCCTGCGTAAGTTCGAGTCGACCCGCAAGCAGCGCTGGGGCCGCCCCGACGCCCTCAAAGCCGCCCGCCGCTACAACGCCCTGGCACGCGAATACGGCCTTACCCCCACCCAGATGGCGCTGGCTTTTTGCTACACCAAGTGGCAGGTAGCCAGCACCATCATTGGTGTGCGCACGCTGGAGCAGCTCGACGAAAACCTCGACGCCTGGGGCACCGTGCTGCCCGAGGAGCTACTGCAAAAGATTGATGCAGTGCGCTGGGAGATTCGCGACCCCGCGGTGTAAGCCACGACACCTGCGGTTCAAGCCACGGCACCTTCGGTGTAAAGCGCAAGCCAGCGCGCTGAGCGCAGCGCCCCGCCAGAGCGCGCGAACGGGTTTCAAATAGATTTTTTATTTCTTTGATACATTGGTTTGGTTCGTTCAAATGGGCTGGAGGCGTTATGAAGTTGAGTATGAAGCTGCCGTTGGCATTTGCCATCTCCTTGTTTCTGCTGTTTTCGGGGGGCATGTTCGGCATCTGGCGCCTGAACGTATCTGTCAACCAGTACCAGAACGAGGTGCTGCACCAGGTGGCGGGACACAAAAAGGCCGCTGAGATCTCTGCTCATTTCGCAACCGCCATCCAGGAGTGGAAGAACGTGCTCCTGCGCGGCAAGGAACAGAAGGAACAAGACCGGTACTGGACCGCCCACCTCAAAGAAATGAACGAGGTGCAAGTCCTGATTGACGAGCTTGAAGCGCTCTTGGTCAACGACCCCGCCAACAAAGCCGTGCTGGGTAATTTGCGGACGCAAATGCGCGCTGCGCAAGACGGCTACAAGGCCGCTTTTGACGCCTACAAGGCTGCAGGCAACGAATTCAGTGTCGGCGACCAGGCCGCCAGGGGCAAAGACCGCGGCGCTGCGGCCCTTCTGATGGAGCTGCGGGAGTCTCTCTCCAAGGCCGAAGTCACTGCATCCCTGGATGCCGCGCAAGCCGCCAAATGGGCCACCAAGCTCGCCTTGGTGGTCATGCTGGTGGTGACTTCGCTGGCTGTGGCCGGCAGCTTCTGGCTCACCCGCCAGATCGTCCATCCCCTGCAGCGGGCGGTGGAGGTGGCCGACCGGGTGGCCCAGGGCGACCTGACCTCACGCATTGAAATCAACGGCCGCGACGAGATTGCCGCTCTGCTCACCTCGTTGCAGTCGATGCAACAGAACCTGGTTTCGCTGGTGGACTCGGTGCGCGAAGGCTCCAACTCTGTGGCCAACGCCAGCTCCGAAATCGCCCACGGCAACCACGACCTCTCCCAACGCACCGAGCAGCAGGCCAGCGCCCTGCAACAAACTGCCTCCAGCATGGAGCAGCTCAACGCTACCGTGCGCCAGAGCGCCGACAACGCCCGTCAGGCCAGCCAGTTGGCCACCAGCGCCTCCCTGATCGCCACCCGCGGCGGCGAGGTGGTTGGCGAAGTGGTGGAAACCATGAAGGGCATCAACGAATCCAGCCGCAAGATCTCAGACATCATTAGCGTGATCGACGGCATTGCCTTCCAGACCAACATCCTCGCCCTGAACGCCGCGGTCGAAGCCGCCCGCGCGGGCGACCAGGGCCGCGGCTTTGCGGTGGTGGCCTCGGAAGTGCGGGCGTTGGCCGGCCGCTCCGCCACAGCCGCCAAGGAAATCAAGACCCTGATTGGCGCCAGCGTCGAGCGTGTGGAATCCGGCTCCTCGCTCGTCGACCAGGCGGGTGCGACCATGGCCGAAGTGGTTGCCGCGATCAAGAAGGTCAACGACATGGTGGCCGAAATCAGCGCCGCCAGCATCGAGCAAAACGCCGGCGTCTCGCAGGTGGGTCAAGCGGTCAATCAAATCGACCAGGCCACCCAGCAAAACGCCGCGTTGGTGGAAGAAATGGCCGCCGCAGCCAGCGGCCTCAAATCGCGCGCGGAAGACCTGGTCGAAACCGTCAGCGTGTTCCGCCTGGCCCAGGGTGGTGCGTCCTCCGGAGCTCCGCGACTCTCTGCCTCAAAAAGCCGGGCACTCGCCGCAGGCTGAACGATAGCCGTGGCCTGGTTTGCCCGATGGCAACGCGCGGCGCTGGCAGTACTGGCGCTGTGCTTGCAGTGTTTGATCGCGCCGGGCTCGCTCGCATCGGAGGCACTTACGCCGGCTGGCGCCGGCAGCATCGTTGATGTCAGCACAACGTCCGGGCGCTTTCAAATCACACCCTACCTCGAATTTTTCGAGGACACCGGCAGCACACTCACCTTTGCTGACATTCAAAAGCCGGACATTGCGGCCCGCTTTCAGCCGGTTGGCGCGGTGGAGTCCCTGAACCTGGGCCGCACCCGCAGCACTTATTGGGTCCGTTGGAGCTGGCGCAACGCCTCCACGCAGCCGGTCGACCGGCTCATTGAAATGGAGCCGCACAAAGAAGTTGACTTCTATATTCAGGCGCCCGACGGCCGGTTCGACTCCTTGCTGTTAGGCACCAACAGACCCCACGCCAACCAGCCCTACGCCAACCGCAAACCCGTCGTTCACGCGCATCTAGAGCCCGGTCAGACCCAGGCGGTCTACATGCGCGTTCAATCGAATTACGTCGTCCTCAGTGTCAATCTCTGGCAGCCCGATGTCTTTAGCCAAGAGCAGAAACTCGACTACATCTTTCACGCGCTGTACTACGGCATGGTGCTGGGCCTGGCAGCCTACAACTTGCTTTTGTTTTTGGTGCTGCAACGGCGCGAGTACCTCATGTATGTCGGCTATGTGCTGTCGCTGACGCTGCTGTTAGCCGCACATAGTGGTTTGGCCCGGGAGTTTTTGTGGCCCCATGAACCGTGGCCGGACGGCTTTGTGCTGGAGTTAGCGATAATTTTAAGTATGTCCTTGGGGCTGCAGTTCGCACGACAAATGTTGCAGACCGCCACCTTGTTGCCCAATATGGACCGGGTGATGAAGGCCGCTGCCTGGGGGATGGTGCTCCTCATGGGGGTGTTGCCGTTCGACGCTTCCATCATCATCCGCAACAGCACACTGATCTCTGGCGTGGGAATGCTAGTCATCTTGAGCGCCAGCGCGTGGTTGGTCGTCTTGCGCGATCGCGTTGCCGGGTTCTTTTTGGTGGCGTTTGCCATGCCGATTGTCGGCACAGTGCTCTTGCTTTTGCAGAACGAGAAGCTTCTTTCTGGCGGCTTTATCGTCGAAAACGGCTTGCAAATCGGCTCCGGGATTGAAATGCTTTTGCTGGCCTTTGCGCTGGCTGATCGCTTCAACACCGCCCGCAAAGAGAAAGAACTTGCGCAGCGCGACGCCTTGCGCGCCGAACAGGCGGCCTCGCGCATTCAGCATGAGGCCCTTCAGGCAGAGCAGCGGCTGGTTTCCGAACTCAAGGCCTCACAGGTAGAACTGGCGCGTGCCCTTGAGACGGCCGAGCGCGCCTCGCAGGCCAAGAGCGAGTTTCTCTCGCTCATCAGCCACGAGTTACGTACCCCTTTGGCCGGCGTGCTGGGTATGCTTAATTTGAGCCTGCGCGACACCATGCCTTCGGGGCTGCGCGAGCGATTGCTCACCGCACAAAGCAGCGCCCAAATGCTGCACCAGATCGTGGACGACCTGCTGGATATCACCATGCTCGACACCGGGCGCTTGCAGACCCAGGTTACGCCCTATCCGCTGCGTCCCATGCTGGAAGTGTTAAGGCAGACATTTGGCGAACGCGCGCAGGCTAAGGGTTTGTCTTTGCATGTGGAGATTGCTCCCGGCGTGCCGGCCTGGCTCGCGGGTGACGCGAAGCGCATCCAGCAAATCGTCATGAATTTGCTGAGTAACGCCGTCAAATTCACCGAGCAGGGCGCCATTACCTTGCGGGTCGCCTGCCCCGGCTTGCCCGATGGGGCGGAGCCGGGTACCGGGTTTGCCATGCACATCGAGGTGCGTGACACCGGCCTGGGCATGGATGCAGCCACACAGGCCAAACTGTTCCAGAGCTTCGAGCAGGCCGACCGCTCCAGTACCCGCAAGTTCGAAGGACTGGGCCTGGGGCTGGCCATTTGCCAGCAGCTGGCTGGCGTGATGGGCGGTCATATCGCGGTCAGTAGCGCGCCGGGTGAGGGCAGTGTGTTCACCGTAGTGCTACCGCAAACCTTGGCCGCCGAACCTGCCGGTGTCGCACCGGCTGCGGCCGAGGCCGGCCCGGACGTGGGGCAGGGGGCGACTCAGGGGTTGCGGATTCTGGTGGCGGAAGACGTGCCGACCAACCAGATGATTGTGGAAGAAATGCTTCGGGATTTGGGCCACCAGGTGATGCTGGCCGACGATGGTGAGCAATGCCTGAAGGCGCTCATGGCCGCCCCTTTCGATCTGATTTTGATGGATGGCCGTATGCCGGTGATGGATGGTTTGAGCGCCACCCGCCACATCCGGGCCGGAAACTATGCGGGCCAAACCATCGGGGATAAGACCATCCCCATCATCGCGCTGACTGCCAACGTGTCGGAGAAAGACCGCGCCAACTTCCTGCAAGCCGGCGCCAACGACTTTTTGGGCAAGCCGATTGACGAAGAGGCACTACGCATCACAGTGAACGCTGTGTTTGCCCAGGCCATGTCGGAGGGCCGGGCGCCTTGCGGGACGACACACCCTGAGGCGGAGGTGGCCTCCCCTGCTGCCGAGGCTGACTCTGAACTTGATGTCTTGGCTGATTTGGCGGGCTTAGATGCTTTGGCAGGATTGGATGCCTTGGACGCGTTGCTGGAGGGCACCCCAGCCGTAGCGCCGCCGCAAGTGACCAGCATGCCCGCGCCCCCATCCAGCGCTGACAGGGAAGCCAAAGCCGAGACCTTGCGCAACAAAATGCTCGCCGTTTTCAAGGCGCAGGTTCCGCTGCGCATCAGCGAGATCGAAGCTGCCATCGCCGACGACGACTGGAACACCGCCGCCATCGTGGTGCACGGCATCAAGGGCAGCGTGGCCTACATATGGCCGGATAGCGAGGTTTACCACCTGTCGGGCGAGATGGAGGTGCTGGCCGACGCGCGCAATGCGGCCGCGTTTGCCCCTAAGTTGGAGCGGTTGCGGCAGTTGCTTTTGGCGCTCACGCCTTAATTGCGCTCGTGGTTTGACCCCGCGCAACCTGTACAGTGCGGGCTCAAAGCGTCTTTGGAGAACCTGTCGTGAATTCTTTGCTTTCCCTCGTGCTGGTGGCTGTGGCGGCCTATCTGGTGGGTTCCTTGTCGTTTGCGGTGATTGTGAGCCGCGTGATGGGCCTGAACGACCCGCGCACCTATGGCAGCAAGAACCCCGGCGCCACCAACGTCCTGCGCTCGGGTTCCAAAGCCGCGGCGGTGGCGACCTTGCTGCTGGATGCGGTGAAGGGCTGGCTGCCGGTGGCTGCGGTGCAATGGTGGGGCCAGCCTTATGGCCTGGGCGAGGGGGCCATGGCAGTGGCCGGGCTGGCTGCTTTTCTCGGGCACTTGTTCCCGGTGTATTTCCGGTTTGCCGGTGGCAAAGGCGTGGCCACTGCGCTGGGCGTTCTGGTGGCAACCAGCGGCTGGCTGGCATTGGCCACCGGCCTCACCTGGCTGATCGTGGCTTATGCGTTCCGTTATTCGTCATTGGCGGCACTGGTAGCGGCCTTGTTTGCGCCGGCCTATTACGCGTTTGGCGACGGCGTGGCCTGGGTGGCAGATGGCAGCCTGCTGCTGTCGACGTCCATCATGTGCCTCTTGCTGATCTGGCGGCACGCGCCCAATATCTCCCGGCTGGTCAAAGGGACCGAAACCAAGCTGGGCGTTAAAAAAGACCCTGCCGCTTAGGGCGGCGCCTGTAGTCGCCGAGCGGCTTCGCCGCCCTGGCGCAGCAGCTCGACATGGTTAATCGGCGTGCGCACCGCAGACGCCGGCAGGGCAGATCGAATACGCGGGGCGCAGTGGCTGGTGGCGTGCATGCGCGGCGGGCGGTGCCACTCGCCGTTGGACTTGCCGATGATGCCGACCAGCGGCTGGTTAATGCTGGCGGTGCGCCGCACCACCAAAGCCAGTTCGTCGTTATCCAGCCGCACATAGGTGCCCGGCGGGCACAGCCCCACCGCCCGCACCAGCGCTTGCGCCATGTCGCTGCTGCCGCCCGTGCTACCGAGCAGTGCGCGTGCCGACTCCATGCTGCTGCGCCCCCCGCGGGAAGCGCGCGGACTGATCATGGCGGCGTAGCGGTCAACCAGCTGCAGGATGCCGGTGAGGCGCCGGATGCTGCCTTCGCTGGCGGTTGAGGGGTTTGAGGATTCTTCGTGGTGGCCGGTGACGATGTCCAGCCAGTCATCGTCCGATACGCCCAGATTGGTGAGCATCATGGAGCCTTGCAGCGGGTGGGCGCGAATGGCGGCCTGCTGGGCCGGGTCGGGACGGCTGGTCTGCTGGGCCAGTTGGTCCTGCAGGGCAGTCATGGCCACGTTCATCGTGAAGGCGGCGCGCACCAGGCTGTTGCGCTGCTTTGCGGGCAGGTCCAATTGTTGCGCCACCAGATGGCAAAGCACCGCGCACACCAGCGCGTGCGATGCGCTGTAGCCCACATGCGAAGTGCCGGCCAGCTGGAAGAGCAGGTACAGCCCCACATCGGCATCGCGCTGCATCAGGTCCTGCATCCAGCGGTCGTACTGCACCACGCGGCGGACAAATTGCTGTGCGCTGGCAGGCTTGCTGAGGATGATGCTCAGGCCGGATTCGAGGTCCGACCACTGGCCGAGCACGTCTTGGTAGTCGTTTTCGTCCTGCACGGCCTTCGGAGCGCTTAGCGCCGCTGGAGTCGGATCCGGCGGGCAGAGGGGCGCATTAGTCGCGGAAGTTGTTGAAGTCGAGCGGGATGTCGGTGATTTCTTTGCGCAGCAGGGCCATGGTGGCCTGCAGGTCGTCGCGCTTGGCGCCGGTGATGCGCACTTTGTCTTCCTGAATCGCGGCCTGCACCTTGATCTTGCTGTCTTTCACCAAACGCTGGATTTTCTTGGCCAGTTCGGACTCGATGCCGTTGCGCACCTTGATGACTTGCTTGACCTTGTCACCGCCGATTTTCTGCACATCGCCATAGTCCAGAAAGCGCACGTCCAGGCTTTGCTTGGTGAGCTTGTTGCGCAGGACATCGGCAATCTGGTCGAGCTGAAAGTCGGCGTCCCCGATGAGGGTGATGTCTTTGTCCTTGATCTCAATGCTGGCGGCAGTACCCTTAAAGTCAAAGCGGGTGCCGATTTCTTTGGCGGTGTTTTCTACGCCGTTTTTGACCTTGACCAGGTCGGCTTCGCATACGGTATCAAATGAGGGCATGGGCTTCGCTCTAAAAAGTGGCAGTGAGACAATGCAATGATGTTAGTCGAGAAAAACATTCCGCTGCAGGCCTTTAACACCTTCCGCATCGTGGCCAAGGCCCATGCCATGGTCCGCATCACCCGCGAGCAGGACGTGCTGGACGTGCTGGCAGACCCCGAGTGGGCCGACAGCCCGAAGTTTGTGCTGGGCGGCGGCAGCAATATCGTGCTCACCGGTGATGTGAAGCCCCTTGTCCTCAAGGTCGAGGTGCGCGGCCTGCAGGTGGTGGGCGAGACATCGAAGGCCATTATTGTGGAGGCCGGCGCCGGCGAAGGCTGGCACGATCTGGTGGCCTGGACACTGGACCAGAACCTGCCCGGCTTGGAAAACATGGCCCTCATCCCCGGCACGGTGGGGGCCTCTCCGGTGCAAAACGTGGGCGCTTATGGTGTGGAGTTGCAAGACCGCTTTGAGTCGCTCGACGCCATCGACCTGCACACCGGCCAGGTGTTCAGCCTGAACTCGGCCCAGTGCGCTTTCGGCTACCGTGACTCGGTCTTCAAACACGCCAGCAGTGCAACGCCGGATCTGCACCAGCCCCTGGGCCTGAAAGACCGCGCGTTGATTTTGCGGGTGCGTTTTGCGCTGCCCAAGGTGTGGAAGCCGGTGCTGGGCTACGCTGACATTGAGCGCAAGATGGAGCAGTACGGCGTGACCGCGCCCACGCCCCGCCAGATTTTTGACTGGGTCTGTGAGGTGCGCCGCGCCAAGCTGCCCGACCCGGCAGAAATCGGCAATGCGGGCAGTTTCTTCAAGAACCCCACCGTGACCCCTGAACAGTGCGAAGACATCATCGCCCGCGACCCCAAGGTGGTGCATTACCGGCTGGACAATGGCTCGGTCAAGCTGGCTGCCGGCTGGCTGATTGACTCTTGCGCCTGGAAGGGCAAGTCGGTGGGGCAGGCCGGCGTGTACGAAAAGCAGGCGCTGGTGCTGGTGAACCGCGGTGCCGGTGTGGATGGCAATGGCGCCACTGGCGGCGAGGTGATGACCTTGGCCAAGGCGATACAAACCAGCGTGTACGAACGCTTCGGCATCCTGCTGGAGCCGGAACCCGTGGTGATTTAAGCTCCCACAAGAAGCCCCAGCGTTGTGCCGGGGTTAGGCAGCAGCTAACCTGTGACTATGAAAAATATCTTTGTTCTTGGCGGCACCGGCTTTGTGGGCCGGCATGTGCTGCAAAAACTGGTCCGGCAGGGCTACAACGTGACCGTGGCAACGCGGCGCGCCATCAACGCCCGCGAGGTGCAGACCCTGCCCACGGTCACCGTGGCAGAGCTCGATGTACACAACCCCGCGCAGCTGCAGCTGGCCTTAGCAGGGCACGACGCGGTGGTGAACCTGGTGGCCATCCTGCATGGCAGCGATGCCGCGTTTCAAAAAGTGCATGTGGATCTGCCCGTCAGCCTGGCGCGCTGCGCTGCCGCCGCGGGCGTGGGCCGGGTGGTACACATCAGCGCGCTGGGCGCGGACCCGGGCGCGCCAGAGTCTGCGCCTTCGCGCTATTTGCGGTCGAAGTCGCGCGGCGAGCTGGCTTTGCGGCACTCCGCGCTTTCGGTGTCGGTGCTTCGCCCCAGCGTCATTTTTGGCGCGGAGGACAAGTTCTTGAACATGTTCGCAAGCCTGCAGCAGGTGTTTCCGTTTATGCCGCTGGCGGGGGCTGCAGCGCGCTTTCAGCCGGTGTGGGTGGAAGACGTGGCGGCTGCGGTGGTGTGCCTGCTGCAAAGGCGCGCCTCAGCGGGGTCGAGCGAAGTGTGGGAAGCCTGCGGTCCCAAGGTCTATACCCTGGGTGAGCTGGTTCATGGTGCCGGGGTCTGGGCCGGTATTGCTGAAGGGCGCGGGCGGCCGGTCATCCCTCTGCCGCAATGGGCGGGGCGCTTGCAGGCGGCCCTCATGGAGCTGGCCCCTGGCGAGCCGCTCATGAGCCGCGACAACCTGGATTCCATGAAGACGGACAACATCGCAAGCGGCACAGAAGCCGGCCTTGCGGACCTCGGCATTCACCCCGCCGCCTTGGAGCCTATCGCGATGGACTACTTGCAGCGCAGCCGGCCGGGCTACGGGCTACCGGGCTTGCGACGCCGGGTCTGACGTTCTGAGTTTCAGGCGCCGAATTGAAGCGGCGAATTTAAGCGCCGTATTCAGGCGCCAGCTGGCGCAAAGGCGTCTGGCAAGCAGGCTTGCATGGCAGCCTGCAATTCCCCCATCTGCACCGGCTTGGTGATAAAGCCGTTTACTCCTGCTGCCTGCGCTTGCTCGCGCGCATCCGTCACCACGTCTGCCGTTAAGGCAATCACAGGCACGCGGCCCATGGGTCCCGCCATGGCGCGCAGGGTGCGGGTGGCGGTGAGTCCATCCATTACCGGCATGTGGATGTCCATCAGCACCAGATCGAAAACCTCGCGCTCAGCCGCTTCGACAGCGAGCTGGCCGTTTTCGCAAAACGTAGCCACGCAGCCCATTTTGGCGAGCAGGATGGCAACAAATTTGCGGTTGACTGGGTGGTCCTCCGCCACCAGTACGCGCAGGGCAGGTCGCTCCGGGGTGGGGTTCGAGGGAGCGTGCGTGGCGGCATGGGGGCCAGTAGCGGGCTGCGGAATATGGGGTGTCAGCGGTGCCGCCTCCGCCGGGGGTACGGGCGCCTCGCAGGTGCTGAGTGGCAGGTACAGGGTGAATGTCGAGCCCTGTTGCGGCACGCTGGTCACCACAATCGAGCCGCCCATCATGCCCGCCATGGTCTGCGAAATCTCAAGCCCCAGCCCGGTGCCTCCGGTCTTTCGAGCCAGTCCGCCATCGACCTGGTAAAAGCGTTGAAACAAGCGGGACAGCGCTTGCGCATCCATACCAATGCCGGTGTCTTGCAAGGCAAAGCTCATGCACGGTGCGCCATCGCGGGTGTCCTGCGTGTTCACGGTGAAGGTGATCCCGCCTTGCTCGGTGAACTTGATGGCGTTATTCACCAGGTTAAACAGTATTTGCTTGAGGCGGGTTCCATCGGCCATGACCCACGGCGCATCCCCCTGCAGCACCAGGGCAAAGCCCAGCTGCCGCTCTGCGGCAAGCGGCTGCATCAGCGCATGTACCTCGTTCAGCAAGGCCCCCAGGTTCACGGGGGCGGGTTTGAGCGTCATCTTTCCGGACTCCAGGGCCGAGACGTCCAAGATGTCGTTCAGCAAAGTCAGCAGGTGCTGTGCCGAGCCCTTGGCGGTGATGAGGTAGTCCGACTGCTCGGGGCTGAGAGGTGTCGACTCCAGAAGGCTCATCATGCCGAGCATGCCGTTGAAGGGCGTACGCAGTTCGTGGCTCATGTTCGCCAAAAACTGGCTCTTGCCGCGGTTGGCTGATTCGGCGCGGAATTGCGCCTCGCGCAACTCGTGGGTCAGGTCCTCGAGGGCACGGCGCTCTTGCTCCATGCGGCGCTGGCGCAGGGCAAGGGCCATGGCAGCCAGCAGCAGGAAAATCAGCTGGCCAAGTGTCAGCCAAATGATCTGCTGGTTTTGCTCCACCAGAGCCTGTTCCTGACTTTCGACCAGCGCAGAGATCTCAGAAGTCGCCGACATGCTCAGGGCCTGCATGTCCCGACCGAGCCGGTTCAACTCGGCCAGCAGTTCGCGCAGCGCCTGCCTGTCGGGCCTCTCGGCGCCCAGAGCGGCATCGGCTTGCGCCACCAGCGGGTCCATGCGGGGCATGACATTGCGGTATTCAGGCCGGTGCGCAATCAGATCGGTGGTGGGGTTGTCGCGCAGCAGGTTGAGACGGCTGAGAAAAACGTCATAGCGCAGCTGGATGGCGGCGGTGTCTGGCGCACCGTTGCGTATGACTTCTGTCTCCACCGTCTGACGCAGGCGCAAAAACTCGCGCTCAAACTGGAACACCAGCGACGCGATGGAGTCCACCCGCAGCTCGTTTGCTTTTTGGATGGCACGCTGCTGCATCACCTGCAGCGCTAACAGGACCGCCATCGCCAAAGCCAGCACGCCCGTGCCGACCGCCAGCCACAACAGGTAGCGCTTGTTTTTGTTGACGCCAGCCAATAGAACTCCTTGGGGGATGCGAGAGGGTGTTGATTACGCCCGCAGGTTGCTCAACGACAGGCTTCTTTCCATTCCTGGTGTCATTCAGCCGGGCTTTACTGCAGCTGCCGGGTGATTATGGGTCAGGCTACGCCGCCGCGCCCCACCGCCTCACTGCGGTTAGGCCATCTCTCTGCGGAACACATCTTCCTGTTCGCGTCGGAACGCCACCGCCTGCTTGCTTGCGTCGCAGTCCACATCGTCCCAAGTGACCACAGCCCCCTGCGCAATATCGCGCTTGAGCACCATGTTGTGCGCAAGTCCAATGGGCAGTGCCTTGATGCGCAGGGAATCAGCGGTTTGCATCAATTTGCCGTACACCGTGAAGCCACCTTCCCCGTCCAGCTTTTCGCCTTTCTTGAGCGCACGCTTGGCCGTGGCGCCCACATCACCGAGCCATTCGCCTGTCGCACCGGTCGCCTCCTGGCGTACAGCAATACTCGCCACCGAAATACCCAGTTCCAGCCCAATCAGGTGATACGGCTTGTACACGGCGGCATATCTGCCGGTTGCATCGGTCTTCAATCCGTACTGCTGAAAGCAGTCCATCACATATTTGCTGGGCGCTTCAAACACGGCATACACGCCCCAACGAAGATCGCGAAACACGGGGCGCCCATCGCGCTCTATGGATGACACCACCTCGACCGTTCCCTTTTGCGACAAGATGCCGCCGTCAGAATGGGGACGCAAGATATGCGGCAAATCGTCCACCCCGCACGGCGGGAAATACAAGCCTTCTTTGGGTGGCATGAGCTCGCAACCATTCGCCACTGCCGCCATTTCGAGCGCAGACTTGGTGCCGTCCAAAAAGCTGTTGAACATTTGTGCATTGAAGTCGCCGCCGGCCACTTGCTCGGCACTAAAGCCGTAGTGGCCCCACACCGTGTCGGGGGTGCTTTGGTGATAGACCGGCAAATATTTGGTGCCCTTGCCGGCGCACACCACCTCCATGCCGATGGTCCGTGCCCAGTCCACCATCTCTGCAATGAGCGCAGGTTGGTCGCCCGAAGCCATCGAATAAATGATGCCGGCCTCTTTGGCACGACGTGCGAGCAGCGGCCCGGCCAACACATCCGCTTCCACATTCACCATGATGATGTGCTTGCGGTATTCGCAGCACAACAGTGCGTGGGCAATGCCAGCTGCCGGGCTGCCGGTGGCATCAATCACGATGTCAATAAATTCACTGGCAATCACAGCGGCCGCATCGTCCGTAACAAACGTGCTGCCGTCTCTGGCGGCTTGGGCAAGCGATGTTGCAGACAGCCGATGGGCGTCCCAGTCCACGCGGGCCAGAGAACCGCGCGCGCGGTCGGGGGACAGATCAGCCACCGCCACAACATGGATGCCCGGCGTGCGCGGCGCCTGCGACAAGTACATCGAACCGAACTTGCCCACACCAATCACCGCTACGCGTACTGGGCGGCTTTCGGCGGCGCGAGCCTTGAGTTTTTGAAACAACGACATGGGGTCTCTCTCTTGTGTTTTTGACAACGCCTCAGTGCATCAGGCCTTCAAAAGCTCGGGCACGATGTCGGTGTTCGCCATATTGACTATCAGTGTCTCTCTCGCCAGGTCGGTGTGTTTTTCCGACAGCATTGCCGCCAGGTCTGCATGGCCGTCGTGAATGGCCTGAACAATTGCGGCGTGTTCATCCCAGATGCCGGTGCGGCCGAGTTGGTATTGATGCACAGCCCCCATCACCCGGCGCAGGTGGATCCAATGCAACATGGCGGATTCCACAATGAAAGGGTTGCCCGAAGCCTCGTATATGGCTTTGTGAAATGCGGTGTCCGCGTCGATCAGCGCGTTGACATCATCACCTTCGGCGGCTTTACGGCCGGCTTCAATCAAGGACAGCGGGATCTTGGCTTTCCTGGTGGAGGCCAGGCGGGCGGCCAAGGCATCTAAGGAGCCCCGAACCTGGTAGAGGTGGCCAAAGCGGGTGGGGTCAAGTTGGGCGACGACCAAACCACGCCCTGGCGCCTCTTCGAGCAGCCCATCTTTTTTCAGAAGCCGCAGCGCCTGAAGGACAGGGGAGCGGGACACATTGAGCTTTTCTGCCAAATCTTCCTGGGTGATCCGCTCACCAGGCGCCAGGGTCCCTGCGCTGATGGCATCTAGCAAAGATTTGTAGACCTCATCCACATAGTCAGTGCGGCTCGGGATCTTGGCCAAACTCATGGGTAACTCCACTGCGTCAGAGCGCTGTGCCTCACGTACAAATACGCCAAGGCGCTCAGGCGAACATGTCCGGCTGGGTGGCAACCAAGTGCTCGTAAATCGGTTGGAAATGCAACCAACCGATGTACTCAGAGCCCACGTGTTCACGGCTGTAGCGGGCGCGCTCCGGTGCGACCAACACGGGTTTATGGCCGGAGGCCTCCACCAGCATTTGCTGGCGGCAGCAACGCTCCAGGGCGATGAACCAGAACGCAGCAGCCTCGATGCTGTGGCGGCTGGCCGTTAAGAGACCGTGATTCTGGTGAATCGCAGCCTTCACACCCTTGAACCAATCGCACACCGCCAAGCCCGCCTTCTCTTCGACGGCCACCTGGCCCGCCTCATCTTTGATCACGATGTGGTCTTCAAAGAAGGCGGCGGCATCTTGCGAAATCGGCTCCAGTGGGCGACCCAATGCCGCAAACGCCGTGCCGTAGACGGTGTGGGCGTGGCACATGGAAATGATGTCAGGGTGTGCCTCATGCACAGCGGCATGCAGCACAAATCCAGCCCGGTTGATGGCGTGGCGCCCTTCAACCACCTGGCCCTTGTGGTCCGCGAGGATCAGGTTTGACACTTTTACCTGTGCGAAGTGCACACACATGGGATTGGTCCAATACAGCTCCGGATGCTCGGGGTCGCGAATGGTCAAGTGCCCCGCAAATCCGTAATCAAAACCTTCGAGCGCAAAAGCCCTGCATGCCGCGACGAGCCGCTGTTTGCGGTGCTGGCGCTCTGCCGCGAAGTTGTCGAACGAAGGCATTTCGGGATAGATCAGCCCGCTTTGCGTTGGTTCATAGATGGACTTCTTCTGCGCATTCAACTGAGGTGTTTTTACTTTATCCAGCATAGGGTTCTCCTGATAAAAATTACAGATTCAATGACAAGCTTTTTCCTTTGGCTCGCGAGACACACACTGTGAGGCAATGCGTCCGCTCTTCGTCGTTCAGTATGTAGTCACGGTGATCCACTTCTCCGTCGACATAACCGACCTTGCACGCCCCGCACAAGCCTGACAGGCAAGACGTTGAAACCCGTCTTCCTGTCAACTCAATCGCACGCACGATGGTCTGATCAGGCCCGACTTGGATGGTGACGCCGCTTTTGACCAGGTGCACTTCAAAAGCGCCGTCCGGCATGTCCGGGGGTGCCACCTCTGGTGCTTTGAAGTGTTCGCAGTGCACCGCATCTTTGGGCCAGTGGCTGGTTGCCTCCGAGCAGGCAGACATGAAACCTGCCGGACCGCAGTAATACACGTGCGTGCCAGGCTGGTGGTCTTGCAGCAGGGCTTGGATGTTCAAGCCCTTGCCGGGGTCGCCCTCATCAAAGTGAAAGTGCAGCCGGCCCGCCGGAGCGATGGTTTTCAGCTCTTTCACGAATGCCGCATGGTTGGGGCTGCGCGCGCAGTAATGAAGCTCAAAAGAGGCACCGGATGCGGACAGCGTGTGCGCCATGGCCTTCAGGGGGGTGATGCCGATGCCGCCCGCCAGCAGCACCGAGTGGTGGGCCTGGTTGGACAATGCAAACGCATTTCGCACCGGCCCGACTTCTATCAGATCACCCACGCGCACCTGATCGTGCATTGCTATGGAGCCGCCCTTGCTCTTGGCTTCACGCAACACACCCAACAACCAGTGCGTCGAGTCCTTCGGGTCACCGGCCAGCGAGTAAGAGCGAACCAGGCCGCCGGACAGATGCACATCCACATGGGCACCGGCCTCCACCTCGGGAAGCGGGGCGCCGCTCGGGTCGGTCAACTCGTAAGAGCACACGCCCTGCGCCTGCCAACGAATGGCCTGCACCCGCAGCTGTGGGTTCGTCAACGCATTGCTCATGCGTTTCGCTTGGCCAGCACGTCTTGTTGCAACGCTTCCATCTTGGTGCGAACAAAATCTGCGCGCGCCTCGCCTTGGAGCTTGTCCGCTTCGGTGATGATGGCCACCACCTGTTTGGCCAGATGGCGGCGCAGGGTAACTTCTTCCTCGGTGGTTCGACCCACAGGCAGTTCGAAGACGTTGCCTGAGCAATAGCTATTGGGCTGGCCTGCGGAGTCACGCAGCCATTGCGCAAATTGCTCCGGGCCGGCGTTGGGGTTTGAACCACGCACGGCGTCACGCAGCAACTTGCGGAACATGTAGAGCCCGGCATCAAATTTGGTGGGGTTCTCCAAGGCGTGCACAGCAATCGGACGTTGGCTGATGATGGCCTCGTAGTCGCCCGGTGCGTATTGGCAATCTTTGTAGTTGGCACGTGCGCGGTGGTCGGTCGGGATAGGCGGCATGTCTTTGAGCTCGTACTTGCCAAAGCGCTCGGGCCGGCGCATCGCCACCTGGCCTTCCAGGAAGTCAATCGCTTCGTAGCCCACCATGCCCTTGTCGCCCACCCCGCGAGTATCAATACCGGGACCCATGACGCGCCAGCCCATCATCTTGCTGTTGTGGTCATCGACCGGCACGGTCCAGCGGATCATGTGGAAGCGGCTGAAGAGCTTCTTCTTTTTGCCATCTTCCGAGGTGTAGGCATGCAAGCTGAAGTTGGGCAGCACCTGGTGCTGCACACGGATAAACATGTGGCCATCATCTGCCCGGCGTGCGCCCGCGGCAGCCAAGCCCCGGCCTTGATGCACCGGCATAAAGTGCATATCGGGCGGCACCTCCATAGAGGCTGCGCCAACTTCGTCGAAGGTTGTGCCCTGGTAGTGTTCGCCTGTGACTTGGCGCTTGGCATGCAGGGCCATGGTGTGGTAGTTGTCGGCCGAGTTGTCTTGCACCTGCAGCCAGTTGCAATGTTGAAAGTTGCTGTAAGGCACCAACTCATCAGTCTCTGCCACGGTGAAGTTGGACTCCCACTCGGGGAATGGCGGCTCCTGGTCGGGCGGCCCCATGTAGGCGAACACCAGGCCATGGCGCTCAAACGCCTTGTAGGCGCCTTGCCGGATGGAGCAACGGTAGCGCTCGCCCTCTTCCTCTTCGCCTTGAGGGAACGGCACTCTCAGGCAGGTGCCATCGATGTCAAAGACCATGCCGTGGTAGCAGCAGGAGATGCCGTTGTGCTCAATTTTTCCGTACTCCAGCGACGCACCACGGTGCACGCAGTGCGCATGCAGCAAACCAATCCGCCCGGCTCCATCGCGAAACGCCACCAATTCTTCACCCAGGATTTTGAGAAAGCGGGGGGTGTCGGTGAGCTCCATCGACATGCACACGGGATGCCAGAAGCGCCGCATGTATTCGCCCAGCGGCGTGCCGGCTCCGCATTCTGTGAGTTCCGGATCGTGGCCGGGAACCCGGTTGGCGTAGTAACCGCCGAAGGGAACGAGCTTCTTCTCGGATGCTTCTTCAATATGGGATGTTTTGTCGCGCGTGTTCATGAGCTTGCCTTTCAACCAAAAACAGCGCCCCCGATGTGTGAACACTGTAGTCTGTATACAGAGATTAAGCGGAAGCGGACAGCGCCTGCCTAGGGGTTTACCCCAGAGATCAAAAAACCCGCCTGTCCAACGTGCGCCAGGGGCTGGCACCTAGCTTCCCCCCCGCTACAGCAGCAGTCAAGCTGCGGGATGATTTTGGCATCGTCACCGAGCTAACCGGGCAGTAGAAAAACCGAAGCTACAGTTACGTTGCGTACATTGCGTAGCTGGCTGAAAAAAGAGAAATTCCAAGAATTTGTGGTTTCATAGTTCGATGCATTGTTGTCAGCGCCGCGCCATCGCGGTTGCCTCGATCCAATTACCAGTTTCATAAATGACATTGATAGCAACAAGAGATTGCCTATGATCAACTGAGGCTTAGAAACGACAGACAGCCAGTGCTTCCCAGAAGGCTCGTTAACGCAGGCTCGTTCGCAACTGTCTGGAATTTGCGGCGCAGTTCATCCAGCGTGCTCGCTTGGTATTTGAAGGTCTTCTGCTGGAAAATCTGCCCGTTCATGGTCAGGCGGGTTTCCTTCTGCCCGGCATGGAACGCTTGGTGATTGGCCAGCATCCAGGGCAAAAAGCGTGTTGCCATTTCCTGTTTGAGGATGGGCGTGAGCGTAGCCTGCAGTGTCTTTAATGACTCAAAGGGACCTTCGGCCTTGGGCGTCAGCATGCGATGGATGTATCTGGTCAGGTTCGGTGCTTTTTGTTCGATGTAAGCCTTTGCGGTCGGGTCGGTCCAGGCTTCGTACAAATTGCACCAGAGCCCAAAATCTCCGAACGACGGCCGTCCACCCAGCAGATAAGACCGAGCCTGGAAATGCAAGTCAAGCATTGCAACGAGATCTTCGAACGATTGCTTGAGCTGCGGTATGTTCGTCGCATTGCCGCCCGAATAGGAAAGCCGGGGCACCATGCGCTTGACCATCAGATGCGCGACGATGGGTCCCGCAATCGCCGCATACCATTTGCCCTCCAGCCGATCCCGCGCCAGGCGTGCGCCCGTCGCCTTTGCGTCGGCCTCATAAAACCAGCGCTGGAAGAACATCAGTTTGTTGCACCACTCATCGCCAAATTCTTCAAAAAGACACGACAGGAACCACAACGTCTTGTCTTCCGGATGGATTGAAATGCCGCCCTTCTCCTGTTCAAGCCGTTCGATGATCAGAGTGGAGTCCTGCATCGTTTCCCCATTTGGGAAGAAAAGCAAAGGGATCAGCTGAACCTTCGCGTATTTTTGAAAGAGTGGCTCGTTCGCTAGGCTGCGCGTGATCCACTCAAAAGGCAAACCCTTGTACTTCAGGTACGACTTGACCTTCATCGTGTAAGGGGATGCCTCCAAGCCAAGCAGCTGGAAGGGAGATGTAACAAGTGCCATCAATATATCCTTAGGTCTCGGACGCAATTGGTCAGCGCTGCACAATCTTTAGCGCATCCTTGGCGAACTCGTCCGCAGCTTTCTTATCCTCAGTATTGGGCAGCACGAATGGCACCTCAATACCGCGGCGGCAAGCTGGGCGCTCCTTGATGGCATCTCTCCAGCGTGCCAAGTGTGGCAAACCTTCAACATTGATACCGGACCAACGGTAGGTGCGTACCCAGCACCAGTTGGCGATGTCGGCAATGGAAAAATCACCCGCCAGCCACTCGTTGTCAGCCAGATGCCCGTCGAGCACCTCGAACAGCCGCCGACTTTCATTCTGGTAGCGATCAATGGCGGGTTGGATTTTCTCAGGCATGTAACGGAAAAACACATTGGCCTGCCCCATCATGGGCCCAACGCCCCCCATCTGGAACATTAGCCACTGGATTACCCGAGAGCGACCCTTCGCATCCGTCGGTAGCAGCTTACCGGCTTTCTCGGCCAGGTAAATCATGATCGCGCCGGATTCGAAGACCGCGAAATTGTCGGCATTGCGGTCCACGATGGCAGGAATTCGGCCATTAGGATTAATCTTCAGGTAATCCGGCTTCTTCTGCTCATCTTTGGCGATGTTTACGAAATGCGTTTCATAGGGAATCGCCAGTTCTTCAAGGGTGACTGAGGCTTTCCATCCGTTGGGGGTCGGCGCTGTATAAAGATCGATCATTTGCCTCACTCCTTTTTGATAACTGCTTTATCCCGCAATTGCTGCGAGACGACCCGTGATGATGGCTCGCGCATCAGCAACGATGCGAGAAACAACCTCCTTGCAGGTGGGCACGTCGTTGACAAAAGCGCCGGACATTCCTGCAGTCACCATGCCTGCATCGATATTGCCGGTGCTCCAAGCCTCTTCCTGCTTTTCGCCGGAGACAAAGGCGTGCACATCCTTAAATTCGCCGCCAGCAGCTTCGATCTCAGCCACCTTCATAGCAACTGAGTTCTTGTAAACGCGCGCGGTGTTGCGGAACTTGCGAAAGATGATCTGGGTCTGGTTCTCATCCATCTCCACAATTTTTTGCTTGATGCCATCGTGGACTGGAGCCTCTTGCGTAGCCAGAAACCGGGTTCCCATGTTCACCCCCTCGCAACCGAGCGCAAGCGCTGCGGCTAGGCCCCGCCCATCAGCGATACCGCCCGAAGCAACCACCGGAATACTTAAAGCCTGCGCTGTAGCTGGGAACAGCACCAAACCGCCCACATCCTGCTCGCCGGGGTGACCGGCGCATTCGAACCCGTCAATGCTGACCACGTCTACGCCGACCCGCTCAGCGGCCAGTGCATGGCGCACGGTCACAGCCTTATGGATTACTTTGATTCCAGCGGCTTTGAAAAACGGCATAAATGGCTCAGGGCTGCGACCGGCAGTCTCCACAATTTTGACGCCGCTCTTGATAATGACCTCAACAATGGCGTTGTAGTCCACTTGGGTCGTAACAACACCGACCGTGATATTTACGCCGAAGGGCTTGTCGGTGAGCGCTTGGCATTTTTCGATTTCGGCCTTCAGGCGTTCCGGCGTGGGCTGTGTCAACGCCGTCAAGATGCCAAGTGCACCGGCATTGGACACGGCCGCAGCCAGTTCGGCCGTACCGACGCGCATCATGCCTCCACAAATGATAGGCACCTCAATGCCCAAGAGTTCAGTCAGTCTGGTTTTCATGCGTTTTCTCAGTTAAATGTTGAGGCGCCAAGCGTAAAGAACATTCTCAGAACCATTGAAGCAGCTGAATTCAAGCGGCGCCGATGGGGCCGATCAGCGTGTCAGCAAGCTTGCGGCGCTGGTACACACCGTCGCCGTACAGGGCCTGGTTGTGCATGTTGCGCTTGAAGTAAATGTGCAAGGCATGTTCCCACGTAAACCCTATGCCGCCATGCAGCTGAATAGCCCGATTGGAAATGAACGCTGCCGCGTCCGAGGCCGCACTCTTGGCCATCCGCGCCGCGGTGATAGCGCCAGGCGACTTCACATCCAACTCGGCCGCGGCGTGGTAGAACAACGAGCGGGCACGGTCGATATCAACCATGGCGTCCACCAGCGGGTGCTTCACTGCTTGAAAGAAACCGATCGGCCGGTCGAATTGAACACGCTCCTTGGCGTAGTCGACCGTAGTCTGCAAGAGCCATTCGGCCGCACCGCAGAGGTCGGCGGCCACCAGCGTCAGAAATGCGGGCCAAACTGCCTCCAGTACCCCGGCGGCATCGCGAGAGACGATGGCATCAACACCGACCCTTACCTCGTTGAAGTGCACGGTCGCTTGATCGCGGGTCAGATCGTGGATGTGGTCCTGCTCCAGCGTCAATCCCGGCGCATCCACCTGTACCGCGCACAGCACCACCTTGTCGTCGAGCCGGGCGCTCGCGACCAAAAACTGCACCTTGAATGCGTCTTGCACAAAGTGGGCGCTGCCTGAGAGAAGCAGATCCTGCCCGTCCTGACGGGCAGTCAGCGGCGCGTCGGCGGGCTCCCAGCTTCCATCGGCATTGGTCAAGGCAAGACTCGCCGTAGCGCTCTCGCCAGCTATCAAGGCCATCATCCGCTTTGCTACGTCGCCTCCGGCATGCCGCAACAAGAGACTCGCCGACAACGTGGGAATCAGCGGTGAGGGCAGCGCTGCGCGCCCAAGCTCTTCGGCAATACCCGCGATACCAACCATGGAAATGTCAGCCCCACCGGCCTCTTCGTTAACGGCGAGACCTGACCAGCCCAGAGCGACGATATCGGACCACAGCTCAGCGTCCCATGGCGCCCGTCCTCCATGGTCGTAGACCGGTTCGGGGGCTTTGGCCACCAGGCGGCTAAGTGTGTAAGTGGAGAGTTTTTCGGACAGGAACTTGCGCACCGCGTCGCGCATCATGGCTTCGTCTTCGCCGAAGCCAAAGTCTTTCGGGGCACTTTTTTGCTCGAGCATGATCTTCCCTTCTATTTAGATTTCGGCAGGCCAAGCACGCGCTCGCCCAGAATGTTGCGTTGGATTTCGTTGGTTCCCGCGGCAATCGTGTTACCGAACGAATTGAGATACGCCAGCGGCCAATGCCCGGCAGCGGGCGCACGCGGGTCGAGCTTGTACAACGTGGAGTGCGCTCCGGCAATCTCGAAGCCAAGGCGGGCATTGCCCTGGTCAAACTCAGTCACCACCAGTTTGGTCTGCAAGGCCAGGCGCATGGGGTTGTCGCACAAGGCTGGGACGCGCGCGCGCTTGGCACTTTGCCGCAAGCCCTCGGCCAATATTGCGCGCTGGACAATTGCGTCGCGGGTTACCGGATCATTTGCCGCAAGACCACCGCCGCGCTTGGTGCCGCGTGCGAGCTCAATAAGCTTGTGGATGGTCACAGCCGGATCGCCAAACCCGGACCCGGCGCTGCCAGCCCCTTCGGCCGCACCGCGTTCTGCTGAGAGCGTCGTCATCGCCACGGTCCAGCCCTTGCCGATGTCGTCGAGGCGATGGGCATCCGGAACCCGCACATTCTCAAACAGCACCTCATTGAAGCCTGTTTCGCCGGTCATCTTGATCAGCGGGCGAACCGTTACTCCCGGGTGGCCGGCGATGGGGCACAGGAAATAGGTCAACCCCTCGTAGCGATGTTCCGTGCTGGTGCGGGTGATCAGAATCATCCACTTGGCGAAGTGCCCCAGACTTGTCCAGACCTTGTGGCCGTTAACGATCCAGCCGTCGCCGTCGGGCACGGCCATCGTGCGTTGATTGGACAGGTCCGAGCCAGCGCCCGGCTCCGAGAAACCCTGACACCAGATTTCTTCACCCGAGAGGCATCCGGGCAGGAACTTACGTTTCTGCGCGTCAGTACCATGCTTCATGATGGTGGGAGCAACCATACTGAGCCCGACAATGTTGATCAGGTACGGCACCCCGGCGTGCTCGAGTTCCTGGTTGGCAATGCGCTGAAGGCCACTCTGCCCGTGGCCGCCGTATTCCACTGGGTAGTCGGTGCCGATAAGCCCCGCTTCGTAGCACTTGCGCTGCCAAGCCTGGAGATAGTCGCGCTGCGGCACCGTCATCACTTCAATGGGGGTTATCGGCAAGCGTTCCGGCGGCGGGGGTGGAGCATTCTCGGCGAGCCACTTGCGTGCATAGCTGCGAAACTCTTGTGGCTCCATTTTTCTATCAAATGCATTCATCGTTTTTTCCTCATCAAAACTTCAAACGTTGGCCATGCCAACGCGGCGGTTGTTCTCTCATTTGCAGTGTCAATCCGTGCGAGTGACAGCAACCTGCGTGTCCCAGTTAAGGTCATCACGCGGATCGGTCAAGTGACCGGCGGGAAATCGAATCGAGACTGCAGGGTCTGCGACATCGAGACAAAGTGCATGGTTGTTATCACCATCGCCAAGATCGGCCAGCGCCATTGGCTTCACTAAGCGTGTCTTTCCGTCCGGACCGATGACTGTCACCTCGTACAGCATGCCGACACCCGCATCCGCATCGCCACCAACCCGCTTTTTGACTCCCCCGTCCCAAGTAACGCGCACCACTTGCGCCGTCCCTACCGGACAGCCATCGCCGCCGCCCCAGGGCAAGCGCGTCGCTTTGCGCCCGAGCGCCCATTCCGCTTGGGGCACGCGCTCGGCCCAGACCAGGCTGGGGCCGTTCTCCAGAGGGGTGACTTTTACCGACGCGCCGTGGAAATTCACCAGATGATCCTTCGACAGCACATTGCCCACGATCTCTACACGTGTGGGCTGGTTTTTGGCGCTGCCGTACTCCCCAATCAGCAGGGCGGTACGCAATTCACCAGGATCGTCGGCGGGTGCCAGCGTGAGACAGACCACCTTGCCAACCTGGCCTGATGCGGTCGTTATACGGAAGTCTCCTGGCTCCAGTGTGGCGATATCAACTTCATGGGAAAAGATGACCGGCATGCCGTCCATGCCGCCGGCGCCTTTGCACGATGCCAGGCTAAACAAATGGGGCAGCCCGTTGTCGAGGCCGAAGAAAGCCGACACCATGCCAGCTCCCCGCCCACGCGCATCGGCCCGCGCGGTCACCTTCGTCACTGTGGTGTCGGTCTGGGCATAGGTATCAAGCGTGCGCTCGTAGCCTATGAGGAAAACTAGGTTGCGCACGACGACGTTTTGCGAGGCCAAGGCAGCAAGTCCTGCTGCAATGAGGGCAATGGCAATCAGCACATAGCGCTTGCGTGTGCCCATCTCAGGCGCTCTCTTGAATTTTTCGCGACACCAGCCAGAGCCGATCCTGGCCCCAGACGCTGAGTACCGAATGCCCATTTTTGTCGAGTAGTCGGTAGCTGGGCACGCCCCAGATACCACAGTTGTACATCGCCTGTTGGTTGTTTTCCACCATGCTCTGCCAGTTGTCGTCTGCCAGATGCTTTTGCGCCTCCTCCCAATCTAGCCCCGCCATCTCGACCACACGGCGCATACCCGCGCGGCTGTTGGTGTTGATGCCCTTGGCAAAGGCGGCTTGCAAGAAGGCCCCCAAGAAGTGATTGCCACGCCCCTGACCCAGCGCCCACATGTACAGGCTGTAGCCTTGCTCTATGGGTTTGCCGATCGGGTCAAAGAAATGCCCGAACTCGACGCCCAAGTCGCGCGCTTCCCGGCTGGCATCTTTCCACACATAAAAGGCTTTTTGGAAAGTCGCTGGAACACCGCGCATGACCATGGGCAAAACGGGGCGGACACTGAGCTTGACGCCAGAGGCGGCGGCCAGTGCCAAGGTCGGTTGCCAAGAGATGGCTGTGTAGGGGCTGCGCAGCGACACGAAATACTCCAGCGTCATTTCCGCCGCGCAGCTTGGAAATGTTGTTGCAATGCTGGGCTTGGGCGCGATGCGTGGGATGTGATCGGTTCGCACGGTCGATCCTGCACGCAAGCGTTGCTCAAGATGACTCAAGCGACCCACGCCCCAGTACCACTCACCTTCGTAATAAAACATGGCGCCGCTGTAGTGTTTTAGCTCAGAGCGGCGTGCCACACCTTTCTCAAGCGCAGCTGCCACAGCTTCCTTGGGGGCAATCCCCCATTTGATGGCCAGCGCACGCAATCCTGCTTCGTCTGAGCGCCAAAGGCAATCGCTGATGCGCACGCCATCAGTCATGAAAGCCTGCGTAGTCAGTCCGGTAAATATCGACAATGCCAAGTCAACCAACTGCTGGTTCGGAACTGAAGTGCTATCTGGAAAGCTGAGGCCGAAATACGGCGCAATAGCCGCTGAATCCCATCGGGACATGTCTTGGAGCAGTTGGGGTTCTGGAGTGTTGGCGTCATGCAGCCCCCGCACCAAATGCACCACCAAATTGATGTCGTAGGTGGCTGTCAATTTCTCAAGCACTTGTATGGCCAGATGGGAATAGCCGTCATCGACTTGGTGGAAGTACTCCACGACACGGCGGCGGCCTTGCCTTTGGCGCAGGTTTTCTGTGCGATTGCGCTCCCGCGCTTGCCGTCTATCGCTAACGAGGTGAGTCATCAGTTGCGACTGCAACCACCGCTTGAGAGCCGATGGGTTGCTGTCAGCCGCACCTTTTTGCCGCGTAATGTTCATGAACTGCCTTGTTCAAAAACCACCGCATTGCCATTGGAATTAGGGCGGGCAACCACATCTTTGTATTTCTTCTCTATCAAGTTGCGCTTGGTTTTCATGGTTGGCGTCAGCAAACCGTTTTCGATAGTCCAAGGGTCCCTAGCCACGAAGAAGTGACTGAGTTTTTCATGAGACTCGAGACGGGCGTTGACCTTTTTGAGGGTTTCTCCCAATCCAGTTAATTCTTCGGACATCTGCGCAACCTTTCCGGCTCCTGGGCCCATTACTACGACAGCTACAGGCTGAGGCAGACCGCTTCCCATGACGCAAATTTGTTCAACGTATGGGTTCTCTGCAATCAGACTTTCAATCGGCACTGGGGCAACATACTTACCTTTGGCAGTCTTGAAAAGCTCTTTGACTCGTCCTGTAATTTTGAGGCAACCGTCGGTATCGATCTCTCCCATGTCGCCTGTATGGAGCCATCCGTCACGGAAAGTTGCAGCTGTAGTTTCTGCCGCTTTGTAATAACCCTTAACGATGCAGTCGCCGCTGACCAAAAGCTCCCCTTCCTCAGAAATCTTGATCTTTGCGCCTTTTGCTGGCCCACCGACCGTGCCGATCTTGGAAAGCTGGAATGGATAATTGACCGTGACAAGGCCAGAGGTTTCGCTCATGCCGAAACCTTCTGTGATGTTGATACCAAGTCGCGCGAACCATGCCAATACGGCCGGCGAGATCGGCGCTGCGCCCGAGCCAGCGATACGCACATTCTTAAAACCCAGCAGCGTTTTAATCTTGTTTTTGACGACACTGCGCAAGATCGGGATCCGCAGCAGCCGATCCAGCTTTGCCTGCGGCATTTTTGCGAGAATACCGCTTTGGAACTTCATCCACAGACGAGGCACTGAAATGAAGATGGTAGGTGCGGCGTTGCGCACGTCCTCGGCAAAGGTCTCCAGACTCTCGACGAATGCGACCGAACAGCCATGGTAGAGACCCACGTGTTGCACCATAGCTCTCTCGGTGATGTGCGCGAGTGGAAGGTAAGAGATCAGTCGATCATGTTCGGTGTATTTGAGGGCCTCGACCGCCGTCGTTGAACTGTATCCAATATTGCGAAACGTGACCACAATACCCTTAGGCTCACCCGTCGTGCCAGATGTGTAAAGCAGCGAGAAGGTATCCTCCATTGTCGGGACATTGACGTCTTTCAGCGGCCCATGCTTAGCGATCAGATCCGTCATCTGGTGGTCGCAGGGCAAAGTTTTGTAGGGCTGAGCAATGGTGATGATGCCCTCGGGAATGCCCTCGCTTGCCGGTTTCAAATCATCCAGCTTGCCCAATATGATGGCTTTGGCCTCACTGTGCTCGAGCACATAACGAATCGTGTCGGCCCCGGCAGTGAAGTAGATGGGAGCGGGAATGAGGCCAGCGGCCGCGCAGGCGAAATCCGCGATAAACCATTCGGACGTGTTCTTGCCGAGAATGGCAACAACGTCGCCTTTCTTCAGGCCCAGCGCACGGAACGCAGAGGCAAGGCGCAGAACTTCATCGTGGACTTGCGCCCATGTTTTCTCGCGATACACGCGGTTCACGGGTTGACGGAGATAAACCTTGTTCGGGGTTTTCTGCGCCCATTGGCGCAGCATTTCATAAGGCACCGCGTAGGTGGTTTCAGCCATAACTTTGTCTCCTATGCATCGCCCGCTGTATGCGTCGATGACTGTTTTTGAAAAATTACCTTTCTATTGTTTTGTGCTGTTCGTCCCAAGTCTGTCCACAAGTGGACAGACTTGGTTCTAACCAGTCGATACGCTAGAAAAAAATTTAAAGGAAGACAAGCCCATGGTCGGACAACTCGAACAGGTGCTCTCGGCAATCGTCGTGGGTTTTGTAATGCTGGGAATGGGCGCATCGCTCTCGCTCGGTGACTTCAAGCGGTGCTTGCAGCAGCCGCACGGAGTCGGAATTGGCCTTGCCTGCCAGTATGGAATCATGCCCTTGTTGGGGTTTACCCTTGTCAAGACTTTGAACCTTCCAGACGCGGTGGCGGTTGGCGTATTGATCATTGCCTGCATGCCCGGCGGCACGACCTCGAACATGTTCACGTACTTTGCACGGGGAAATCTCGCACTGTCGGTGCTGATGACCGTGGCCTCAACCGTTTGTGGCGTTTTTGCGGTCCCGCTGCTCATTGGCATTTATGCCGGCGCGCTCAACCTTAAGATTCCGAATGAAAACATCGCCATTGCGCTGGTGATCATGTTGGTGCCGGTTGTCATTGGCATGTTCATACGGCACCGCAGTGCGCGGGCCGGCGAGATCACCGAACGGGCTGGCTCGATGCTGGGCATTTTTTTCATCCTCTTTTTGATTGGCGCTTGGGTGCCCCGCAACTGGCAGTTCCTCATGGAGACCCAAGGCGGCGTCTACGTTGCTGCCATCACACTGGGCCTCGCCGGCATCATCCTGGGGTACGGCGCGGCGCGGCTCTTGCGCATGAACCGCACTGATGCCCGCACCGTGGGCATCGAAACAGGCCTGCAGAACGGCCCGTTGGCTTTCAGCATCATCGCATTCACTTTTTCCGGGCCAGAACAGCAAAGTTACATGGCGGTGCCGGCGCTCTATTCATTTTTCATTGTGATCACTGCATCTATCGTGACTCTGTATTTCAGGGCAACACATAAGGAAGGTGCTGTGGCTGCATAGGTACAGGTGAACACAGCAGCTGTGACTAACGACGCGGGGCAAAAGAATGGGCAATGTGCATGAATTTCGGATCGTCGGTGTAGGCGCTTCGCCCTACACCCGAAAGCTGCGGGCTGCGCTGCGGTTTCGCAGATTGCCATTTCGATTTGTAGTATCCGGGAGCAAAGAGGCACGGGCCTTGCCGGACAGGCCTTTGCCATTGATCCCCTACCTGATTGCACCGGATGCCGACGGTAACCTAGCCGTGGCGAAGTCCGACACCACCCCGATTCTCACCTACCTCGATGATGCTTACCCGGAACGTCGCCTGCGGCCATCCGACCCCGCTCTTCGCCTCCTGGACCTTCTTGTGGAGGATTTTGGCGATGAATGGCTGACCAAGTGCATGTTCCACTATCGCTGGTCTAAAGAAGCGGATGCTCGTTGTGCAGGGGCCTATTTGCCGTTTTCCATGAACATGCAGATGACCGCCGAAGAAAGCGCCGCTGCCAGCGCCAGTTTCTCAAAGCGCCAGATTGCCAGACTGCGAGTGGTGGGGTCCAACGCGACGACCGCACCGGTTATTGAGGCAAGCTGGGGACGATTTCTCCAACTCCTCGATGCCCACATTCAAAACTCACCCTACTTCCTTGGGAATCGTCCAGGTGCAGGTGATTTCGGCTGCTTCGGACAAATGGCCATGCTGGTCATGAATGATCCAACGCCCGTGGCTCTGTCACGTTCGATTTCCCCGCGCACCTACGCATGGACGGAACGATGCGAAGACCTCAGCGGGCTCGATGTGTCTGATGCCGATTGGATAGACATCTGTTCACCGCCAGACACTTTGCGCAACATCTTGTCGGAAGTCGGTCGTGTGTACGTTCCGTATTTGTTGGCGAATGCTGCGGCGGTTCAACAAGGAGGCGTCACATTTCAATGCGAGCTGGACGGCCAACCGTGGGAACAGGACACCGTCACCTATCAGGCCAAGTGCTTGGTTTGGTTGCGGGATGCTTATGCAGCGCTTTCGCAAGCAGATGCGGCGAGAGTTGACCGGATTTTGAAGGGGACGGGATGCGAATTTCTTTTTTCGGGCTTATGAACCACGCAGGGCGCACTGTGTCGCAAGCCATCTTTCAGTCAACCCGGTTCCTTTGCGCACTATGCATGTTCGGTGCCTTCTCGGCAATGGCGCAAGATAAGCGACCGAACATTCTTCTTGTGGTGGTGGATGACGCGGGCTTCATGGACTTTGGAGCCTATGGCAGCGACACCGCAACACCCAATATCGACCGGTTGTCCAAATCGGGGGCAATGTTCAGCAGGTTCTACACTTCACCGCAATGCGGGCCAAGCCGGGCCATGTTGCTGACAGGGCAGAGCAATCACGCCATCGGCATGGGCAGCATCGCAGAGGTGATGAACGACCAAATGCGCGCGCTGCCAGCTTACCGGTTGAAATGGAAAGAAGATCAGAAAACGATTGCGTCGCGGCTGAAGGCGGCAGGCTACCAGACCTTTGCCAGTGGCAAATGGGGCATCGGGCACATCGGAGAAAACCTTCCCAACCGATTTGGATTCGACCGCTCCTGGGTGCTGGATTCGACCGGATCCGACAATTTCAGCACCATGTCTTACTTGCCGGTTTACAAGGAAATGAAGTGGTTTGAAGATGGCCAGAGGGTCTCGCTGCCAGAAGACTTTTATTCGTCGCGCAATATCGTTGACAAGATGATTGATTACGTGGACAAGAGCGAAGCTGGTAAACCATTTTTCGGCTACCTCTCTTTTCAGGCGATCCACATTCCACTTCAAGTATCGCGTGAGTACATCGACAAATACAACGGTGTTTTTGACCGGGGCTGGGACGAGATGCAAAAGGAACGGCTAAACAAGGCGGTGGCGCTGGGTCTGGTTCCAAAATCTACCCAGTTGCCGCAGGACACCTTCAACCGTCGCAAGTGGAGCGCATTAAGCGCCGAGGAAAAGAAATACTGGGCGCGGGTGATGCAGGTCAATGCCGGAATGATGGAGGCGGCTGACTTTCATCTGGGTCGCCTCCTCAATCATCTGGCAACCCGTGGGCAACTTGACAACACGATTGTGATGGTCGTGTCGGACAACGGGCCGGAGAGTGCCACGCTGGGCAAGACGTCTGAAATGCCCACCCTTCTTATAGAGAAGCTCTGGATGAAACAAGTCGGCTGGGATGTGCAGTATGACAACCTTGGACAGCGCGGCAGCATGGGGGCAATAGGCCATGAATGGGCTTCGGTATCTGCCGCCCCCTTGAACCTTTTCAAGTTCAATGCGAGCGAGGGTGGTATGCGCGTGCCATTCGTGGTTTCTGGCCCTGGTGTCAAGCCGCAGGGCATCCAGCATGCCCGGGCGCAGATAGCCGATATTGCTCCCACGCTGCTGGATGCAGCAGGGGTGGACTTTGCGAAGGAGTCATTTCATGGGCGCAGTCTTGTCCCCGTTCTAACAAAGCAGGCGAATCAGGTCTACGGCGAGCGCGACTCTATGCCATTCGAAGTCAGCGGCACCGCAGCGCTTTATCGTGGCAACTGGAAAATCGCCAGAATACCTGCACCCTACGGAAATGGCGAATGGCAGCTATTTGATCTGTCGGTGGACCCCGGCGAAACCAGAAACTTGGCGACAGCACAGCCGGAGTTGTTCAAGGACATGCGTGCCGAGTACCAACAATATTCTCAAACCGCTGGAGTTTACGAATTCGGTCCTGGTGAGAGCGCCCGCCAGCAGTTGATAAAGAACTCGATCGAGGTCCTCTTTTTCAGGTATCTCCACGTGATCATCGGCCTCGTACTGGCAACTATTGCGGTGCTCTATGGTGCCTTCAGGGCCGCTAGATTTTTTTATCGTCGCCGAAAAGCGTAATTCGTCGCCCATTACGTGCCCCGCACAAGACATACCAGCAACACCACTCTGAAATGACCAAAAAAACTATCTTGATCACGGGCGCCGGCACAGGCATAGGCAAAGATGCAACCAAATCTCTGCTGGCGCGGGGCCACACCGTTTATGCCACGACGTATTCCGAGGCTGAAGCTGAAAGCTTGCGATCCGAACTCGGGCCAAGCGCAAGGGTCTTCAAGCTGGACATTACCAACGCCGAAGATAGAGAGAAGATTGCTACGCTGGGCCTGGATGTGCTGGTCAACAACGCCGCACAAAACCTCTCGGGCTCACTGGCCGAGGTCAAGATAGACCGGGTTCGTCGCCTCTTTGAAGTCAACTTGTTCTCGGCGCTCGAACTAACGCAGATCGCCATCCGCAGCATGATCACTCGCGGCGGCGGCACAGTTATTTTTATGAGCTCCATCACCGGCCGCGTACCTGAGCCGTTTGTGATGCCCTATTCAATGACCAAATTTGCCATTTCTGCCGCGGCCGCTGGCCTTCGCGAGGAGATGAAGGAACTTGGCAAAGGCATTCATGTCTCGGTAGTTGAGCCCGGCCCCTACAACACCGGATTCAATCAGAAGTTGGTCGGTAGTCAGTTTGAGCATATAGAAAAAGAGGGTTCGATGTTCTCGCGCGAGCAGATTGAGGCGCGAAAGAAAGCGAGCGATGCGAGATTGCGTTGGCTTGAAGTCGGATCGACCGAAAGCATCGTCCGCAAAATCGTCGCGGCGGCCGAGGCGTCCAATCCAAAGCTGCGCTATGTGGCACCGTGGACTTTTGCGCTGCTTGTCCGCCTGCTGCGTATCTTCGGTGTGTGACCCAGATGAATCCTGCGGACAAAGGGACTGAGATAGGCCGGGCATGGACGGTGACTCTTGGGGTGATGGCTGCTCTATTTACATTGCTTGGGCTAGGGTGGCTTTTTGTGCCTGGAGTTGTATCAGCGCTCATGCGAATGCCACTGCTCGCCGGCGAAGGGTTGAGTACCCAGATTGGTGATCTGGCGTCCTTTTTTCTGGCGATGGGCGTATCGATCCTCATCGCACTCTTGAACCACAGTGCGATATGGCTCTACCCGGCTGTGTTGCTTTTGGTATTCGCAGCAGTGGGTCGTGTCATCGCATGGCTTTTTCACGGTGCTGGTTTACCTTTAGACATGGTGGTTTTCGAGCTTGTAGTCGCGGCTTTTCTAATCAGCGTGGCGAGCAAGTTGACCGCTGATCAAACCAAGAGTTGAGGGCGTCGCTTTAGCATGAAACATTGGGGCTTGACGACGCTCGGTCTTGTTGCCTTGGCCGCCACGGCCCTTCTCGTCACAGTTTCGGTCCTATGGAGGGACAGAGCGAATGAGAGGGCATCCGTTGACGTCTGTGCGCTGAAACACGCCGACCTCGGAAGCTTCATCGACATTCCTGGCGGAGGTTTCATTCAAGGCGCCGACTCCAGATATCCAGAGGAGGGACCGCCTCAGAAGGTGTTTTTGTCGCCTTTTCGTTTGCAGGCCCATGAGGTGACAAACAGCCAGTTCGCCGACTTCGTTGCGGCCACGGGATATGTCACCGAGGCCGAACAAAATGGTGGTTCGGCAAAGTTCACCGAGAGCAACACCCCCGAGAAATTCCTTTCCTGGTGGTTCCTCGACCGCGATGCGACTTGGCGCACTCCGGAAGGCGCCGGCTCCACGATAGACGGTCGGTCGCTCCACCCGGTTGTCCATGTCACGTTGAACGACGCGCGAGCCTATGCATCTTGGAAGGGCGGAAGAATACCAACCGAGGTCGAATGGGAGTACGCGGCCAGTCTTGGCCTGTTCGATCCTGCGGATCCTGAGTCTGGGGCGCGCCGCCCGGATGGCACATTGCGCGCCAACGTCTGGACGGGAGTATTCCCTGTGCTGAATTCGCGTCGAGACGGCTTTGCCGGTACCGCACCTGTAGCCTGTTTCGAAACCAGCAAAATCGGCGCTTATGACATGATAGGCAATGTCTGGGAGTGGACCGAGACGCGCTTCGGCCCAGCTGAGCCCCGTTTCACCATAAAGGGAGGATCCTACCTGTGCAGTGAGGACTACTGCCAGAGGTACCGCGTAGCAGCTCGGACAAGCCTTGAGGTGGATTTCAGCACTGCCCACATCGGCTTTCCCATAGCGCAAACTGTATCTCCGTAACCAACTGACGTTTGAACATGCCCTCTGCACTAGCTTTGACTTGGGGAGGGCCGCCACATCAATGGGTGGAGAGACAATGGTGCCAAGTCATCCACGTGTGCTGGTGTATGGGGTAGACCCGCGACGCTATACCAAAAAAGGTTACGTGATGCGTGTTGCGCCAGACCTGTATGGTGGCGACCTGCGCCGCAACCCCGAAGCGGTCAAACTGTTCACTGACCATGCCAAAGGCGGTGACCCGCACCGCTATCGTTACCAATTACTGGATATGCTTGGCTGGACCAGAATCTCCTGGATATGGCGGATGCGCCAGGCAAATCAGGTGCTTGTTTGACCTGCCCGCGTCATCGGGGACTTCTTGCGTTAGGCGCAATGACCAGCCACGCTTGCGGGAAATTAAACGAACTTTGATTCGTCCACCGGGTAGTAAGTGAGCCGCTCTTTTATCCAATTCTCAAACCCCTGCATGTCCAAAACATGTACCTTGCGGTATGAAAGTTTGATGAGCCCATGATCGGTGAGTTGCCCAAGTATCTTGTTCAAATACGGCCTGGTAACGCCAAGAAACATTGCAATGTCTTCCTGCGCGATGTCCATGTCCACCGCGTTAGACTTACTGTCTCCTCTTATACGCCAGGCATTCTTGAAGAGAATCCTCGCCAAAACGACGGTCTTGGGCAATGCCCTAACATCATTGAGTAACTCCACCAACTGATGTACTCGTTGGACGTTACTTATAAGCAGAGCCTGGATGATTTCCGGGTGAAGTTTCGCGAATTGGTAATAGGCTGTTTCGTCCAGCATCAGTAGTTCGGTGTCCCCAACGGCAATGGCGTCATGGGTTCGATCCGCCTGCGCGAATATAGTAACTTCGTTGAATTGTTGTCCCGGGCCCAGAATACTCGACAGCAACTCGGAGCCATCCTCGCAAATGGTCGTCATGCGGACATGACCACGCAGGACGATGACCAACTCAGCCGCATGGTCGCCCCGGCTTTGCACCAGTTGGCCTGTCGTGTAGTGCACCCGCCTACCAGCCGCAAGCAGGGCCTCTGCTACATGTGAGGGCAGCACATCCATCAGCCCGGCCGTGTAACTATTGAAACTGGAGATCATGTTTCGGTGGTTTGCATCCGTGCAGTCTAGTCCAAATGCATCGTAGTGGCGCCTGACCAGCTTGCGTGGCATTTGGCCCAGCTGGCTTCAGATCAAGGCGTTCCCAAGAACAGATAGACATTAGAGACGCCGGAGTCTCCCCGCGCGAAGCCGATATAGACGGGACCCAATGGGGTTTAGCCACCCACATAAAGGGTTACGGATTGGAGCGCACCGGTACGTGCCGTTTCCGCGTAAGGCACGCCAACCCTGCCTGCCTCCAACGCGAAGCCCATGCGCATATCGCCGCGCAGACCCATCGGCAGAGTTCCGACAATGCGCTCAACACGGACGTGGGAATAATGGATATCGTCACCGAACAATTGGCCTGGTGCATAGGCCGACATGTTCATGAACCCGCCCAGCGTGGCCGCTGCCGCCGGTGGCAGCTGGCCGCGGCTTGAGCCGGAGTAGGTAGCGCGAGCACCCAACACCCATTGCCCCACTCGCGTGGCACCCTAGCTGGAGAGGTTTACGCGGGTGTAGCCGGAATTGCTCCCATCTAAAATATCAGCATTCAAAGACCAACCGCCAGTCGGGATGCACAGGCGGTCGAGCTGGTCAAAGTCTATGCCCACAGCCCATCCACGAGTATCCAGCCTCTCCCCCTGCACCATCGGCGTTCCGGTTTCGACAGTGGTTGTGCGACGCTGGTCCCGCCAGCCCAGTCGTACTTGGCCCAGCGTTCCGATATTCAAGCCGGAATGCAAATCGGTAGTCGTGTTCTGAAGACCGTACTGGGCGATGCGCGCGTCGTTTTCGTACAGATCCGCCCGATTGCGCCGGTGGGCGATGCTAGTGCCGAAGAAAACGCGCTGCGCTTCGTCCAGCGGTTGACACCACTTTGCACCAGCGCCCATGGTGTTGCCTATCTGCCCGGTGAACAGCAGTTCACCACCTAATTGGTTGATCCATGTGCGGTGGTAGCCCACTCGCAGCGCATACGTAGACCCTTGGTCTAGGTTCGATTCCAAATTGAAGCCCAGCCGCAGATAGTCTGGGCCACAAGGCTTTTCTACAGGTGTAATGCGTAGCAATCGGCGGTCGCGCGTTCCCAGCAGAGCATAGTAAACACTGTCGAAACTACCGTCACCGTAGGCGCGCAGCAAATCACGATCCAGGGCATCGACGTCCAGTGGCGCGCCGGGTCGCTGGGTCACGTGTCGCGCCACGGCCTGGGGCGCCACATTTTGCATAGGAGCGATCTCCACACGATCTGCGATGGCTGTCGATGCGGACGCTGCCGTGCGCAGGCTGTTCTGCCAGGTGGCAAAATCGGCCTCAGGCAAGGCCAGGGGCTGCAGCGCGGAAACCTGCTGTTCTGCTGCGGCGAGGCCACCGAGCAGATGAATGCGGCGGTGTTTGCCTTTCGGCGGTATGAGGACGCCTCACTGCGTTACACCGGTATCCTGAGCCACAGCGGCCTGACACATTACGGCCTGTATGACACCGTGGTGGCTAAGGACTGAGGGTCTTCATGGCAGTTTGGAGCCCCCGCCTGCATAGCGGTATCGATCCCCTTAAACAACAAAGCCCGCGATTGCGGGGGTTTGTTGTTTGGGGCGCGTCAGGCTTACTTCCCTAACTTCAAAAAGTCATCCCCCTTGCCCAGCTCCAGCAAGCCAGCATTGCTGTAAATGCCGAGCTTGGCGCGCGTATCCGTGATATCTAGATTCCGCATAGTCAGTTGCCCGATGCGATCCAGCGGGCTGAAGGGCGCGTCTTCCACTTTTTCCATGCTCAGGCGCTCGGGCGCGTAGGTAAGGTTGGGGGATTCGGTGTTGAGCAGGCTGTAGTCGTTGCCGCGGCGCAGCTCCAGCGTGACCGTGCCGGTCACTGCTTTGGCCACCCAGCGCTGAGCGGTTTCGCGCAGCATGATGGCCTGGCTGTCGAACCAGCGGCCTTGGTACAGCAGGCGCCCGAGCTTGCGGCCGTTGTCGCGGTACTGCTCGATGGTGTCTTCGTTATGGATGCCGGTGAGCAGGCGCTCGTAGGCGATGAACAACAGCGCCAGGCCGGGGGCTTCGTAGATGCCGCGGCTTTTGGCTTCAATGATGCGGTTCTCGATCTGGTCGCTCATTCCCAGACCGTGGCGCCCGCCAATCTCGTTGGCCTTGAGGATGATCTCCACTAGGTCATCAAAGCGCTGACCGTTCAGGGCGACTGGGCGGCCTTCTTCAAAGGTGATGCTCACCTCTTCGGCTTTGACCGCGCAGTCTTCGCGCCAGAAGGGCACGCCCATGATGGGGTTCACGATTTTGATACCGCTGCTCAGGAACTCCAGATCCTTGGCCTCGTGCGTGGCGCCCAGCATGTTGCTGTCGGTGGAATAAGCCTTCTCGGCGCTCATCTTGTAGCCAAAGCCGTTGGCGGTGATGAAGGCGCTCATCTCTGCGCGGCCGCCGAGCTCGTCAATGAACTGTTGGTCCAGCCAGGGCTTATAGATCTTGAGCGCGGGGTTGGTCAGCAGGCCGTAGCGGTAAAAGCGCTCGATGTCGTTGCCCTTGAAGGTGGAACCGTCGCCCCAGATGTTCACATCGTCCTGCTTCATGGCGGTCACCAGCATGGTGCCGGTCACGGCGCGGCCTAGCGGCGTGGTGTTGAAGTAGGTTTGTCCGGCGGTGGTGATGTGGAAGGCGCCCGCCTGCAAGGCGGCAATGCCTTCGGCGGCCAATTGTGGGCGGCAGTCCACCAATCTAGCCTTGATGGCACCGTATTCCAAGGCCTTGCGGGGGATTTCTTCGTAATCGGCTTCGTCGGGCTGGCCTAGGTTGGCGGTGTAGGCGTAGGGCAGGGCGCCTTTTTGCTTCATCCACAACAGGGCTGCGCTGGTGTCGAGCCCACCGGAGAAGGCGATGCCGACTTTTTGGCCGGCGGGGATGTTCTGCAGAATGGTGTTTGACATGAAATAGGCTTCAATCGGGCTGTAGCGCCCGCAGCTGTTGCGCGAGCAGCTATTTAAAAGATAGCAAAAGCTGCGTTGTGTTTAGCCGAAGTGGCAGATGTAGTGGTAGGCCTCGAAGCCCTCGGTCACGCGGATCTGGAACTTCGCGTTGCCGGGCACGTTGAATTTTCCGCCTTCCGAGGACTGCACCCACACGTCGGAGCCGTCGAGCTTGTAGTCGCAGCTGCCGCCTACGCATTCCATGATTTCAGGCGCGCCGGTGTTGAATGTCAGGGTGGCGGGCAGGATCACGCCGACCGACTTCTTGGTGCCGTCGGCCAGGGTGAAGCCGTGGCTCACGCACTTGCCGTCGAAGTACACATTGGCTTTGGTGGTGATGGAAACGCCGTCGAAGTGGGTCGTGGTCATGGTGAAAGCTGAAAAAGTTGGGGAAAAGATAAAAATGTTCGGGGCGGCCGTCAGGTGTGCGGCGTAGCGCGCGATTTTAGGGCAGCGCTTTAGCGCGTCCGTTTCAGCCCACGCGGGCCAGAAAAGCCGCCTCCGAGAAGCCCACCGTCACCGTGCCATCGGCCCAGACCACAACCGGGCGTTTGACCACGCTAGGGTTGGTCAGCATCAACGCGGTGGCAGAGTCGGCGCCTTGCACGGCAGCTTGGGTTGCCGCGTCGAGCTTGCGCCAGGTGGTGCCTTTGCGGTTGAGCAGTGTTTCCCAGCCCACCGCGGATATCCAGCCGGGCAGCAACCCTTCGGGCACGCCCTGCTTTTTAAAGTCGTGAAAGCCGGCGTCAACGTGGTGGTCTTCAAGCCAGGTGCGGGCTTTCTTGACCGTGTCGCAGTTGGGAATGCCGTAGAGGATGGTTCGAGGGGCTGTCATGGCCTTATTGTCGCAGTGCCGGCGGCCTGCGCGACAATGGCTGCCTGTATGCAAAACCTGCCCGAAACCTTGCCTGAAAACCTGCCGCACGCGCGCGACGCGGCCCTGACCGCGCAATCACCCCTGGCTGACTGGCTGGCCCACTGTGAGCGATTGCATCCAATGGGGCCCAACGGCATCGACATGGGGCTGGAGAGGGTGCGCACTGTGGCGCAGCGCATGGGTTTGCGCTTTGACTGCCCGGTGTTCACCGTGGCCGGCACCAACGGCAAGGGTTCGACCTGCGCCATGCTGGAGTCCATTCTGGGCCAGGCCGGGTTCAAGACCGGCGTTTACACATCGCCCCACCTTGTGCACTTCGAAGAGCGTATGCGCCTGAACGGAGAGGCGGCATCTGCTACAAAAATTGCAGCAGCTTGCGCAATGGTGGAGGGCGCTAGAGCCCCAAAAGGCTCCGAAATTGCGCTCACCTACTTTGAGTTCACCACCCTGGCGATTTTGTGGGCGCTGGCGCAGGAGCCGCTGGATGCGGTCGTTCTGGAGGTGGGCTTGGGCGGGCGGCTGGACGCGGTGAACATTATTGACACCGACTGCGCCATCATCACCAGCATCGACCTCGATCACACCGAGCTGCTCGGGCCCGACCGCGAAACCATAGGCCGCGAGAAGGCCGGCATCATGCGCGCAGGGCGCCCCGTGGTGGTGAGCGACCCTATGCCGCCGCAAAGTGTGTTGGACCATGCCGCCGCGCTGGGCGCGGATCTGGGCCGCATCGGGGTGGACTTTCATTTCTCGGGCGACAAGCAGCAATGGGGCTGGGCCGGGCGCGCGGCTGCCGGGAACGACGACCTGCGTCGCTACAGCGGTTTGGCCTACCCCGCCTTGCGCGGCGCCAACCAGCTGATGAATGCCGCCGGCGTTCTGGCCGCGCTGACCGCCATGCGCGAGAAGCTGCCGGTCACTGCACAAGCGGTGCGCAACGGGCTGGCCTTTGTGGAGCTGCCCGGGCGCTTTCAGATTATTCCCGGCCAGCCCACCCTGGTGCTGGATGTGGCCCACAACCCCCACTCGGTTGCCGCCCTGGCAGCCAACCTGGACGCGATGGGCTTTTTTCCGACCACCCACGCGGTGTTCGGCGCCATGGCAGACAAAGACCTCGCTCCCATGCTGGCAAAGGTCAGCCCGGTGATCGACCGCTGGTATTTCACCGATTTGCCCAGCCCGCGCGCGGCCAGCGGCACCACCCTGCAGGCCCAGTGGTTGGCCCAAAACACCCGCAAAGACGCCACCTCTGCCACCTTCGCGAACCCCCAGCAGGCGCTGGATGCCGCCATCGCCGCCGCAGACCCCGCTGATAGAATTCTTGTGTTCGGCTCGTTCTACACCGTGGGCGGCGTTCTGCAACACGGCACGCCCCGCCTGCAAGCCAAGCACCTGAATTCTTAAGTCCTCCCCCATGGCCATTTTCAAATTCCGTAAAGGTGGCGACGAGCAACCCGCTCAGCCCGCCGCGCCCGAAAGCGTAGAGGCCATGCGCAAGCGCGCACGCCACCGCCTGATCGGCGCAACGGTGCTGATCATGCTCGGGGTGGTTGGCTTTCCGATGCTGTTTGACAGCCAGCCAAGGCCGATTGCGGTGGATATCCTGATTGAGATTCCCGATAGGGGCAAAGTGCGTCCGCTAGGTGCGCCCGCGTTGCCCGCAGCCACCCAGTCTGCCGGCTCCGTCATTGAAGAGCGCGAGGCGCCCGCCGCATCACGCGCCCCGGGGGCGCCGGCGACAACGGGCTCGGCCGCTCCGGCTGCCCCTGCCGCTGCCGCTGCCGCTGCACCCCAAGTGGCGCTGGCCGAAACCACCTTGTCAGCGGTCAAACCCGAAGCGAAGTCAGACCCAAAGCCCGAACCTAAACCCGAGCCCAAACTTGCAGCCAAGACCATCGAAAAGGCAGAGGTCAAACCGTCCGACAAACCGACAGACAAGGTGTCTGATGCCGCTAAGGCTCAGGCCTTGCTAGAGGGCAAAACGCCGGCAGAACCCCAAGCGGCAGAAACCGGACGTTTTGTGGTGCAGGTGGGCGCCTACAACGAAAGCCCCAAGGCGCAGGAAACCCGCATGAAGGTGGAAAAAGCTGGTTTCAAGACTTACACGCAGGTCGTCGGCCCCAAAGACAACCAACGTATCCGCGTACGGGTGGGGCCCTTTACGACCAAAGCCGAGGCCCTGAAGGTTGCTGAAAAAATCAAAGCCTTGAGCCTGCCGGCCTCAATTTTCGAGCTCTAACGCAGCATTCCCATGCCCATCGTGGACTGGATTTTCTTGGGTGTGTTGCTGCTGTCATTGGTGGTGGGAGCCTGGCGTGGACTGGTGTTTGAGGTGCTCTCGGTATTGAGCTGGGTGGCGGCTTTTGTGGCGGCGCAATGGTTTGCACCCCAGGTGGCAGCCCACCTGCCTATGGCCGGGGCGGGCGAACCCATACGTTACGCCGCAGGCTTTGTGCTTGTGTTTATTGCCGCCATCTTTGCGGGCGGCCTGCTCGCTTTTCTATTCAAAAAATTGGTGGCATCGGTGGGCCTGGGGCCGGCAGATCGGATGTTGGGCGCGGGCTTCGGGCTGGTGCGCGGTGCGGTGCTGCTGTTGGCGGTGACCGTGGTGGTCGGCATGACGCCGCTGCAGGCCAGCGAGCTGTGGGGCGAGGCTACCGGCCCGCACGTTGCCGGCTCGGTCCTCCAAGGCCTGAAGCCGTTTCTGCCGCAAGATTTCGGCAAACATCTACCTGATTGAGAAATACCCTATGTGTGGAATTGTTGGTGTTGTCAGTAACGCACCCGTGAACCAGTTGATCTACGACGCGCTGTTGCTTCTGCAACACCGCGGGCAGGACGCCGCGGGTATCGTCACCCAACAGGACCGCAAGTTCTTCATGCACAAAGCCAAGGGCATGGTCAAGGACGTGTTCCGCACCCGCAACATGCGGGCCTTGTTGGGCAACTCGGGGCTGGGCCAAGTGCGCTACCCCACCGCCGGCAACGCGTTCAGCGAAGAAGAGGCCCAGCCGTTTTATGTGAACGCGCCCTTCGGCATCGTGCTGGTGCACAACGGCAACCTCACCAACGCCAAAACTCTCAAGGCGGAGCTGTTCAACCTGGATCACCGCCACATCAACACCGAGAGCGACTCTGAAGTCCTGCTCAATGTGCTGGCGCACGAGATCGAAGTGGCCACCCGCGGTCTTCCGCTGCATGCGTCCGACCTGTTTGCCGCAGTGGCCCGTGTGCATCAGCGTATCAAGGGCTCGTACGCTGTGATTTGCCAGATTGCCGGCCATGGGCTGCTCGCCTTTCGCGACCCCTTCGGCATCCGTCCGTTGTGCATGGGCCAGGGGTCCGACGGTACCCACATGGTGGCCAGCGAATCGGTAGCGCTCGAGGGTACCAGTCACCAGTTTGTGCGCGATGTGCAGCCCGGCGAGGCGGTATTTATCGCCTTGGACGGCACGGTACATAGCCAGCAATGTGCGGCCAACCCGCAGCTCATGCCCTGTATTTTTGAGTTCGTGTACCTCGCGCGGCCCGACTCGGTGATGGACGGCATCTCGGTGTACCAGGCCCGCTTGAATCTGGGCGAGACGCTGGCCAAGCGTGTGGTGTCCACCGTGCCTCCGAGTGAGATTGATGTAGTCATCCCGATCCCTGAGTCCAGCCGCCCCAGCGCCGCGCAGCTCGCCCAGCTGCTCGGCTTGCCGTATCGCGAGGGGTTTGTAAAAAACCGCTATGTGGGCCGCACCTTCATCATGCCCGGCCAGGGCGTGCGCAAAAAGTCGGTGCGCCAGAAGCTCAATGTGATTGCCAGCGAATTCAAGGGCCGCAATGTGCTGCTGGTGGACGACTCCATCGTGCGGGGCACCACCAGCAAAGAAATTGTGCAGATGGCGCGCGACGCCGGGGCCCGCAAAGTGTTCATGGCCAGCGCCGCGCCGCCGGTGCGGTACCCCAACGTGTATGGCATCGACATGCCCACCAGCAGCGAGCTGGTCGCCCACAACCGCACAATTGAAGAGGTGCGCGACATCATCGGCTGTGACGCACTGATTTATCAGGATGTGGAAGGCATGAAAAAAGCGGTTGGTGCGTTAGGCAAAAACTTGGCAGGTTTTGACGCATCCTGCTTTGACGGTGTCTACGTCACCGGCGATATCTCGTCCGTCGACATTGCCGCCTTGAACGAAAACCGCGTTGGCGCAGAAGAAAACGGGGAAGACACTTCCCGGCTGGCACTACCCAACCACGCAGACTGATTGGCAGGTAAAAAACCATGAATTCCCACACCTTGCCCGAAGGCCTGCACAGCGACACGCTGGCGGTGCGAGCCGCTTTGGAGCGCAGCCAGCACGGCGAAAACTCGGAAGCGCTCTACCTCACCAGCGGCTACGTGCAGACCAGTGCTGCCACCTCTGCCGCGCGCTTTGCCATGGAAGAGGACGGCTTCACGTATTCGCGTGTCGGTAATCCCACGGTGGCGAGCATGGAAGTTCGCCTCGCCGCGCTGGAAGGCACCGAGGCCGCCATCGCTACTGCGTCCGGCATGTCCGCCATTTTGTTGCTGGGCATGGCATTGCTTAAGGCGGGCGACCATGTGATCTGCTCGCAGTCGGTGTTTGGCTCGGTGATTCCGATGTTCAGCCGCGAGTTTGCGAAATTCGGCATCGAGACCACCTTTGTTTCGCAAACCGATGTGCAGGCCTGGCGCGATGTACTGCGCCCCACCACGCGACTGCTTTTTGCCGAGACGCCGACCAACCCGCTGACCGAGGTGTGCGACATCCGCGCGCTCGCCGACATCGCCCACAACGCAGGCGCCCACCTCGCGGTCGACAACTGTTTTGCCACACCCGTGCTGCAACAACCGGCCGCGCTGGGTGCTGACTTCATCATCCATTCCGGCACTAAATTTCTGGACGGGCAGGGCCGCGTTATGGCCGGTGCCATTTGCTGCACGCAGAAACAGCGCGACGAGCTCTTTCTGCCCGTGATCCGAACCGCCGGTATGGTGCTGGCGCCTTTTAACGCGTGGGTACTGCTCAAGGGCATGGAGACGCTCTCCATCCGCGTCAAGGCCCAATCGGCCAACGCCTTGGCGCTGGCAAGCTGGTTGCAGGAGCAGCCGCAGGTGGCGCGCGTGCATTACCCCGGCCTGGCCAGCCACGCCCAGCACGCATTGGCCATGCGCCAGCAGTCCGGCTGTGGTGGTGCGGTCTTGTCTTTCGAGGTGGTGGCGCCGGATGTGGATACCGCACGCCAACGCGCTTTCCACGTGCTCGACAGCATGCGGGTTGTCTCGCTCTGCACCAACCTGGGCGACACCAAGACTCTCGCAGCCCACCCCGCCAGCACCTCCCACGGGCGCTTGAGCGAGGCACAACGCCAGGCCGCCGGCATCGGCCAGGGGCTGATCCGCGTGGCGGTCGGGCTGGACCACATCAACGACATCACCGCTGATCTGGCGCGTGGTTTGCAAACCTTTTGATATGAACAAAATCCGTACCCGCATTGCGCCGTCACCCACCGGTTTCTTACACCTCGGCACGGCGCGCACGGCCCTGTATTCGTGGGCGTATGCCCGCCACTACGGTGGGAAGTTTGTGCTTCGCATTGAAGACACCGATGTGGCCCGCTCCACCCAAGACTCGGTTGACCAGATCCTGGCTTCCATGCACTGGCTGGGGCTTGGCTACGACGAAGGCCCGGTCTACCAAATGCAGCGACTGGACCGCTATCGCGAGGTTGTGGACCAGCTGATTGCGCAAGGCAAGGCTTACCACTGCTACAGCACCCCCGAAGAGCTGGACGCCGTGCGCGAAGAAAAAAAAGCCCGCGGTGAAAAAGCGCTGTACGACGGACGCTGGCGCCCCGCACCGGGCAAGACTCTGCCCCCTGTGCCGGGGGGAATAAAACCAGTTGTGCGCTTTTGCAATCCCCAGGACGGCGAGGTGACTTGGAATGACCTCGTCAAGGGCCCCATCACCATCAGCAACCGCGAGATTGACGATCTAATCATCGTGCGCACCGATGGCATCCCGACCTACAACTTTGCTGTGGTGGTGGATGACTGGGACATGCAAATCAGCCACGTCTTTCGCGGCGACGAGCACATCAACAACACGCCCTGGCAGATCAACATGTTTCAGGCCCTTGGCGCGCCTTTGCCGCAGTTCGGGCATTGCCCGGTGATCCTGGGTGACGACGGGCAAAAGCTTTCCAAGCGGCGTGGTGCGGTCAGCGTGACCGCCTATGAAGAAGGCGGCTATCTGCCGGAGGCCATGCTGAATTACCTCGCCCGTCTGGGCTGGAGCCATGGAGATGATGAGCTGTTTACCAGTGAGCAGATGGTCAGCTGGTTTGATGGTAGCCACCTGAGCAAAAGCCCCGCCCAGTGGGACCCCGCCAAGTTGCTCTGGGTGAATGCCCACTACATCAAGGAGGCCGACAACGCCCGTCTGGCTTCGCTGGTAGCGGCGCAACTCTCGAAGCAGGGCGTGAGCCTGTCGGACGAGGCGCTTGCCAGGCACTTGCCGCAGGTGTGTGCACTTTTCAAGGACCGCTGCGAGACCACCTTTGCACTGGCTTCCTGGGCCGCTAAGTTTTATGCCGATGTGCGCATTGACGAAGCTGAGTTTGCCCAGCATGTGACAGACGCTGTGCGTCCCGCGATTACTATGTTGGCAGTCAAGCTGTCAGCCTGCCCCTGGGACAAGGCCAGCATTGCTGCGGTTATCAAAGAGGTGTTGGCCGCGCACAGCCTGAAGATGCCGCAGCTCGCCATGCCTGTACGCGTGTTGGTCATGGGCACTGCGCAAACGCCCTCACTCGACGCGGTGCTCGAACTCGCAGGCCCCACAATTGTTTTGGCCCGCCTTGCCAAGGCTTGAAAAACTTGTATATAATTTGAGGCTCGGAAGACGGGCGCCAGGCTATGAAAGTAGTGAAGCACTCAGGTAAATTGGGGGTATAGCTCAGCTGGGAGAGCGCTTGCATGGCATGCAAGAGGTCAGCGGTTCGATCCCGCTTACCTCCACCAATTCTTCCGAAACGGATACGTTCCAAGGTTTTGACCCTATCGTCTAGAGGCCTAGGACATCACCCTTTCACGGTGAGTACCGGGGTTCGAATCCCCGTAGGGTCGCCAAGTTTTACCGCAAGGTAAACGGCAACAAGTTGGTAACAACTTCTGCAAGGAAGCAACTTGACTCAAATGTCGCAGGACAGTGAGTAAACTGTTACCGCTACCAGGAGTGGTAGTTCAGTTGGTTAGAATACCGGCCTGTCACGCCGGGGGTCGCGGGTTCGAGTCCCGTCCACTCCGCCAAAATTAAAAAGCCGCTGCATGCAAATGCAGCGGCTTTTTTGTTGTCGTTCATCCACTTGGTGTCTAGAGTTGTATGCCGCAACGCCAGCGTGGCAACACCCCTCGATTCAGTGCATCGGAGCATTTTCCCTTGGAGCGCTGGTGGTGGCCTCAAGCAGCTTCGTCCCCCGGCGCCTTCCCCCACGCCAGCAAACCGGTCGAAAGAGAAGTGCCCAGCATGATGATCGCGCCGCACAGGCCCATCCAGAGTGTGAGCGATTCACCCAGCAAGAGCACGCCATACAAAATCGCGAACACCGGAATGGCGTAGGTCACCGACAGCGCCTTCGATGGGCCGGTTTGTTCAACCAGCCGAAAGAAAAGCACATAGGCCAGGCCTGTGCACAGAATGCCCAGCGCCGTAACTGCTCCCCAGGCCTCCGGTGGGGCGGGCTGGGATGGCCATGCCCACACCATCAGAGGGAACAACACAATGGAAGCCCCTAGTTGGCTGCCGGTGGCTAAGGCCAGCGATGGCACGCCCGCAAGAAAGCGGCGGGTGAAGCTGGCAGAAATGCCGTAAAAAAGGCAGGCACATAAGCACGCCAAGACCGCTAATGTGCTGGCCTCGCCGCCGCCTGTGTGTGCTGTGTCTCTAGAAAAAGCCAATAGCGCAACGCCTACAAAACCCACTACCAAGCCCAACACCCGCGAGCCCTGCAGCCTGTCGCCCAGCCACCACCAGGCAATGGCAGCGCCGAAGAGCGGCACCGTCGCGTTCAGCAAAGCGGAGATGCCGGTTGGAATAGACAGCAAGGCCCAGGCAAGGCACGCAAATGGAATTGCCGAGTTCAGAACGCCCACGGCAAAGCATAGCTTCCAGTGCTTGCGCAGCGCGCCCAGTTGGCCGCGCCAGATCAAAATAGGGAACAAAAACAAACTTGCGATCAGCACCCGCAGCCCCGCCGTGGGCAGGGCACCAAAGGCTTTACCGCTGGCCCGCGTAAACAGGAACGAGGCGCCCCAAATGGCCGCCAGGAGCACAAATCCAAACACCCAGCCGGACGCGCCGGTGGCGGAAGTAGCGGGGCTTGAAGCTGTCGCTTGGGAGGCCTCAGCCTGCAGGGAGCTTGGTTTAGTCATTCAGAGTGTGTGTTGTTCGAGTTGCAATAGGGCCGCCTTGCGCTCCAGGCCGCCGGCGTAGCCGGTCAGGCTGCCATTGCTACCCACCACACGGTGGCACGGCACCACAATGCTCAGCGGGTTGCGCCCCACTGCGGCGGCTACCGCGCGTGTGGCTGTGGGGCGTCCGAGTTGTTGGCTCAAGAGTGCGTAGCTGATTGTTTTTCCGGGCGGAATGCCGGCCAGCGCTTGCCAGACGGATTGCTGAAATAGGGTACCGCTTTGCAGGTCCAGCGGAAGGTCGAAGCACGAGAGGCGACTGTTGAAATAGGCTTGCAATTGGGCTTGCGTTTCGCGCAGCAGCGGGTGCGTTGGTTCATTGGCGCCAGATTCACCGGATTGCTGCAAGGCGGGGTAGTGCTTTTGCCCTTCGAACCAGACGCCCATCAAGCCCGCGTCGTGGGCAGCCAACAGCATGTTGCCCAGCGGGCTGGCCCAGGTTTTCACAAATGCGGTCGGCGGCAGGTAGTCGGGGCGAGGCGAAGGCTGGGCAGGCATGGTTGCGATGATACGCACCGCCCGCGACCTACAATCCAGCCCACTTGCCAACTGGCGCTCTAGGCTTTTTTTCTCGCACTGCGGCATGCACCTGTCTCCCCGAATTTTCAAAGCCTATGACATTCGCGGCACCGTGCCCGGCAGCTTGACGCCGGAGCTGGCCCACCTGTTGGGGCGTGCCTTCGGGGCGCTGGTGCGCGAGCAGGGCGGGAGTAGTGTGGTGGTGGGGCGCGACGGCCGCCTCAGCAGCCCGGCTTTGTCGCTGGCTTTGAAGCATGGATTGCGGGCCGCGCGATTGCAGGTCATCGACATCGGGCTGTCCACCACGCCCCAGCTGTATTTCGCGACCCACACCCTCTGCCCCCACGGCATTCAGGTGACCGGCAGCCACAACCCCAAAGACGACAACGGATTCAAGATGGTGTTGCACCGGCAGGCGATGCATGGCGACGCGGTGCAGGACCTTCGCGCGCGCATGGAGGCGATTCTGCATCGGGGTGCAGCAGCCACCGCCACAGAGCCTGGCACCCTTTCAGACGCCCGATCAGCCGATTGGCCTGCCTCCACAGTCCCCGCTGACTTGCAGGCCGCTTACCTCGATCGCATTGCCGGTGACATCCGGCTTGATCGGCCGATGAAAATCGTGCTCGACTGCGGCAATGGCGTGGCCGGTGCGAGCGCGCCCGCGGTGCTACGCGCGATTGGCTGCGAGGTCATTACCCTGTTTGGCGAGGTGGACGGAAACTTCCCCCACCATCACCCCGACCCCAGCCGCCCCGAAAACCTGCACGACCTGATAAGCGCGCTGCAGCACAGCGACGCAGAGCTTGGAATCGCGCTGGATGGCGATGGCGACCGGGTAGCGCTGGTGACCCGCGACGGCCGCACCATCCACACCGACCGCCAGCTTATGCTGCTCGCGCCCGATGTGCTGACCCGCCACCCCGGCGGCGCCATCGTGTTTGATGCCAAATGCAGCCAGGCCTTGGCCCCTGCGATTGAGGCGGCCGGCGGCGTGCCGGTGATGTACTGCACCGGCCACTCCCTCATCAAAGCCAAGATGCGCGAGCTGCAGTCCCCCCTGGGCGGCGAGATCAGCGGGCATCTGTTTTTTGGCGACCGGTGGTTTGGATTTGATGACGGAACCTATGCCGCGGCGCGCCTGCTCGAGCTGCTGAGTCGAAGCCCGGACGCCAACGCGGTGTTGCGCGGCTTGCCCGATAGTTTCAACACCCCCGAATTGCACATGGCTTGCGAAGAGGGCGAAGCGCACGCGCTGGTTGAGCAAATCCGCGCCACCTTGCTGCTGAGCGCGGAGCTGCACCAGGGGCCGGGCGCCAGACTCGATGCTTCAGCCAGCCTGAACACGGTGGACGGCGTGCGGATTGATTGGCCCGACGGCTTCGGGCTGCTGCGCGCCTCCAACACCACGCCGGTGCTGGTGATGCGCTGCGAGGGCCACACGCCGCAGGCGCTGGAGCGCATTCAGTCGCTCTTGATGGGCTGGGTGCGTGCCAT
>NZ_CAMCVG010000006.1 GCF_945881795.1 Rhodoferax sp. OV413 | reverse complement strand
GATTGCCGCGTTTGCTGAGCACCAGCACCCGGAAATCGGTGCAAATCTTGGCGTCCAGAAGATCTTTGGGCAGGCGCTGCGGGTCTACCGCGTCCAGGTCGATTAGGGGGGTTGCGAACGCCTGCGACAGTGTTTGCGCCAGATCGGCCGAGGACACGGCCGCTGAACCCACCAGCTCTGCGATGAAACTATTTTTGCCTGAGACCGCCTTGCGGTAGATATCCTCTGCTGCTTTTTGCGGCAGTTTGCCGGCCGCCACCAAAGCGCGGCCAATACCCGGCAGGGCAATCGAGGCGGTGTCGCCGGTCAACATGTCAGCAGAGGCCATAGCGCCCGAGGATAGCCGATGCTTTTTACGTTTGTACTAGGCGCCCCACGGGCTGCCCGCTGCGTCTTTAGCGGAGAGCAGGGGCGCGAAACGCAGCGCCGGCCAAGCGATAGCCAATGTCGGGTCGTTCCAGGCGATGCAACGCTCGTGTTCAGGGGCGTAGTAGTCGGTGGTCTTGTACAAAAACTCGGCGGATTCCGACAGCACCACAAAGCCGTGCGCCAGTCCCGGCGGCACCCAGAGTTGTCGCTTGTTGGTGGCGGACAGAATCTCCCCGACCCACTTGCCGTAGGTGGGAGACTGCGGGCGGATGTCCACCGCTACATCGAACACTTCCCCCGCTGTCACCCGAACCAGCTTGCCCTGCGGCTGCTGAGTCTGGTAATGCAGGCCGCGCAGCACGCCGTAGGCTGACTTGGAGTGGTTGTCCTGCACAAAGGGCAGCGTGACGCCGGTGGCTTGGCGGAAAGCGCGCTCGTTAAAGCTCTCAAAAAAGAAGCCCCGCTCATCCCCGAACACCTTGGGCTCAATCAGCAAGACGTCGGCAATCGCCGTTGGGATGACCTGCATCAGAACACCTTGTCCTGCAATAGGCGCAGCAGGTATTGGCCATAACCCGACTTGGCCAGCACCTGCGCGAGCTTTTCCAACTGTGCGTCGTCAATCCAGCCGCTGCGCCACACAATTTCCTCGGGGCAAGCCACTTTGAGGCCTTGGCGGTTTTCGATGGTGTGGATGAACTGCCCCGCTTCCAGCATGGACTCGTGGGTGCCGGTGTCCAGCCAGGCGTAGCCACGGCCCATGGTTTGCACATCCAGCGTTCCGCGCTCCAGGTATAGGCGGTTGAGGTCGGTAATTTCCAGTTCGCCACGGGCAGACGGTTTGACCTGTTTGGCCAATGCCACCACGTCCGCGTCATAAAAATACAGGCCGGTGACGGCGTAGCGGGACTTGGGCGCTTTGGGTTTTTCTTCAAGGCTGATGGCCCGGCCCTGCGCATCAAACTCCACCACACCGTAGCGCTCGGGGTCATTGACCGCATAGGCGAACACGGTAGCGCCGTGGGTCTGGCGGTTTGCGTTTTGGAGCAGGCCGGCAAAGTCGTGCCCGTAAAAAATGTTGTCGCCCAGCACCAGGGCGCTGGGGGCGCCATCCAGAAACTGCTCGCCAATCAAAAAGGCTTGCGCCAAACCGTCCGGAGAGGCCTGCACCGCATATTCAATATGGATGCCCCACTGGCTGCCGTCGCCCAGAAGCTGCTCGAAGCGCGGCGTGTCTTGCGGTGTGCTGATCACCAACACCTCCTTGATGCCTGCCAGCAGCAGCACGCTCAAGGGGTAGTAAATCATCGGCTTGTCGTAGACGGGCAGCAACTGCTTGCTGACCGCCTGCGTGGCCGGGTAGAGCCGCGTGCCCGAGCCGCCGGCGAGGATGATGCCTTTGCGAAGTTTGTCGCCTGCGACCGCGCTGCCAAGTTTGCTGGTGTTTTCGCTGGTGTTTGTCATGGTCTTAGTTCCCTGAAATCTCAATCAACATGCGTTTCACACCCTCTTGCCAGTGCGGCAGGCGCAGCCCGAAGGCGTTCTGCAGTTTGGTGGTGTCCAGCCGGGAGTTCAGCGGCCGGCGGGCGGGGGTGGGGTAGCTGCTGGTGGGCGTGGGTGCCACCTGCGCCGCCGTGGCCTTGAGTGGGAGTCCCAGCGCTGCGGCCTGCTCCAGCACAAACTGCGCATAGCCATACCAGCTGGTTTCTCCTGCCGCAATGCAGTGGTAGAGCCCGGCCAGATCAGGCTGGGTTTGCAGGCTGCGGATGGCGTGGGCCGTCACGTCGGCTAAAAGTTCAGCGGAGGTGGGCGCACCGAACTGGTCGTTGATGACGGTGAGGCTTTCGCGCTCAGCGGCCAGGCGCAGCATGGTCTTGGCAAAGTTGCCGCCGCGCGCGGCATAGACCCAGCTGGTGCGCAGGATCAGGTGCCGTGGAGTGTTCGCCACCGCCTGCTCACCTTCCAGCTTGGTCTGGCCATAGACACTCAAGGGGCCGGTGGCATCGGATTCTTTCCAGGGCGCGCTGCCGCTGCCGTCAAACACATAGTCAGTGCTGTAATGCACCAGCCATGCTCCTGTTTTTGTAGCTGCTTGCGCAAGTATGGCGGGCGCTCGGGCGTTAATAGTGTGTGAAAGTTCGGGTTCGGACTCGGCCTTGTCGACAGCCGTGTGGGCCGCGGCGTTGACGATGACATCGGGCTGCACCGCTTCTACCGTGCGGGCCAGACCTTCGAGGTCGGTAAAGTCGCCGCACAGGCCTTGCGGGTTCTGGCGGGCGTCAAAGTCCAGCGCGACCACCTCGCCCAACAGGCTCAGAGAGCGCTGCAGCTCCCAGCCCACCTGGCCGCCGCGGCCGAACAGCAGGATCTTCATGCCGTCGCTCCAGCGTGGCCCACAGTGTTACCGGTATTGCTGGGGTCGCCGTACTGCTTGCTCACCCAGTCGCGGTAGCTGCCGCTCAGCACGTTGGCCACCCACTGAGGGTTGTCGAGGTACCACTGCACGGTTTTTCGGATGCCGGTCTCAAAGGTTTCGGCCGGCTTCCAGCCCAGTTGCTGCTCAATCTTGCGGGCATCAATCGCGTAGCGGCGATCGTGTCCGGGCCGGTCGGTCACAAAAGTGATTTGATCCTTATAGGGCCTGCCGTCGGCACGCGGCTTGAGTTCGTCCAAAAGGGCGCACACGGTGTGGACGATGTCGAGGTTGGGCTTTTCGTTCCAGCCACCCACGTTGTAGGTCTCGCCCAACACACCGGCTTCCAGCACGCGGCGGATGGCGCTGCAGTGGTCTTTGACGTAGAGCCAGTCACGGATTTGCTGGCCGTCGCCATACACCGGCAGCGGCTTGCCGGCCTGGGCGTTCACGATCAGCAGCGGGATGAGCTTTTCCGGGAAATGGAAGGGGCCGTAGTTGTTGCTGCAGTTGGTGGTGAGTACCGGCAGGCCGTAGGTGTGGTGGTAGGCGCGCACCAGATGGTCGCTGGCGGCTTTGCTGGCGCTGTACGGGCTGTTGGGCTCGTAGCGCTTGGTCTCGGTAAAGGCCGGGTCGGTTTTGGCGAGTGAGCCGTATACCTCGTCGGTGGATACGTGCAGAAAGCGAAAGGCAGCCTTGGCGTCCGCGGGCAAGGCACCCCAGTAAGCACGCACGCTTTCCAGCAGGTGGAAGGTGCCCACGATATTGGTCTGGATGAATTCGCCCGGGCCGTGAATCGAGCGGTCCACATGGCTCTCTGCCGCAAAGTTCAGCACCGCGCGGGGTTGGTGTTCCTGCAGCAGGCGAGTGATGAGCTCCGCGTCACCAATATCGCCCTGCACAAACACATGGGCCGGGTTGCCCGACAGCGCAGCCAGATTCTCCCGATTGCCGGCGTAGGTGAGTTTGTCCAGGTTCACCACCGTCTCGCTGGAGCCGGCAAGCCAGTCCAGCACAAAATTGCTTCCAATGAAGCCGGCGCCGCCGGTTACCAAAATAGTCATGCTTCTTGTTCCCTGGGTTTGCGGTCATCCGGACAATTATCTGCCGCACTGTCCGTGCCAAAAGCGCAAAAAGCGCAAAAAGCAGCTGGCTTACCCTGCTGCCAGCGGGTGGCGTAGTTCGTGCCCCACACGCGCCAGGCAGTCGGCGCAGAGCAGACTGGCCTCCGTGGGGCTGCTGCTTTCTGCGTAGCAGCGCAGTTCGGGGGCGTTGCCGCTGGGGCGCAGGTGCACGATCTGGCCGCCGGCAAAGTGCACCCGCAGGCCGTCCGTCTCGTCGATGGATGTGATAGCGCCGGCATCAGGGGCCAGCAGCGTTTGCAATTGCGCCGCATTGCCCCGCAGGCGCTCCAGGAGCGCGCGGCTGTTGTCGGTGGGAATACCTTGCAGGCGGTCGCTGGCGGTAAATCGCTGTGGGAGGTTCCGGCTGAGCTCGGACATTTTCAGGCCGCGTGCCTTGGCACTGCACAGCAGCGCCAGGATGGGCAGTACCGCATCCCGCGTGGGAAGAGGGGCCAGGCATGGGCCTTGCGCAGGAGATGCGCCAGCGCGGAGCACCTCGCTGCCCAACAAAAATCCGCCATTGGCCTCAAAGCCCACTACCAGCGGTGCGCCGGATTCGGCGGCCTGCTGCATGCCCTCAATCACATAGGGCGAGCCGATGCGGGTGCGGATGATGCGCGGGAATGACCCGCTGCGCTCCAGCATGGTGTTGCTGCTTACCGGTGTGACCACTGCCGTGGCTTGCAAGGTTTGTGCGCACAACACCCCCACCACATCGCCACGCAGCCAATCGCCGTTTTCGTCGCCAATCAGGGGGCGGTCGGCATCGCCGTCGGTAGAGACGATGGAGTCAAAGGCATGCTCCTGCGCCCATGTGCGGGCCTGCGCGATGTCCTCGGTTCGAACGGCTTCGGTGTCAATAGGCACAAACACATCGGTGCGACCTAAAGACACGACCTTGGCGCCCAGCGCCTCAAGGATGGTGCGCAAGATATCGCGCGCAACGCTGCTGTGTTCGTAGACGGCGATGGTTTTTCCGGCCAAGGCGTCTGTGCCAAAAAAACCGGTGTATCGCGCAAGATAAGCCTGCTGCACGCGCGCATCAGGCGTTGGCAATTCGACCAGCGCGGCCGCTGGACCTGCATTTACCGCGCAGGCCAGCATGGCTTGTTCATCGGCTTTGCTGATTTCGCCGCTGGCGGTATAGAACTTGATTCCGTTGCGGTCGAAAGGGATGTGGCTGCCGGTTACCACCATCGAAGGGGCGCCCATCTGCATGCCAAAGAGTGCCAGCGCCGGGGTGGGCAAGGCGCCGGCGAATACCACACGGATCCCGCGCTGTGCCAGGGCTGCTGCGCAGGCAGCCGCAATGGCGGGGCTGCTGGGGCGCAAATCGTGGCCCAGCACCACGGTGCTTGCTTGGGGCACCACCGCCTCGATGAAAGCGGCGGTGTAGGCCTGGCAGACGGCCGCTGTCATGTCGGCCACTTTGCCGCGCGCGCCGCTGGTGCCAAAGGCCACGCCGGACTGCGCGGCGACTTGCTGAAGGGTGATGGCGGGCACGGAGCGGGTGTTTGACTCAGGAATTGAGGACCGAATTGGCAACCTGCTCAGCGCCCGATGGCGAGGTATTCGATACCCATGCCGCGCACCTGTTGGGGGTCGTAGAGATTGCGGCCGTCAAAGATGACCGGTTGCTTGAGTTTGGCTTTGATGTTGTCGAAGTCGGGGCTACGGAACTCGCGCCATTCGGTCACGATGATGAGCGCGTCCGCGCCTTCGAGCGCAGCCGTCTGGTTGTCGGCATACGACAGGCGGGCTTCGTCGGGGAAGCAGTGTTGCGCCTCTTTCATCGCTACCGGGTCGTAGGCGGTGATGGTGGCGCCGGCGTCAAGCAGGTCTTGAATCACGTCGCGGCTGGTGGCTTTGCGCATGTCATCGGTATTGGCCTTGAAGGCCAGGCCCCACACCGCAAAGTGCTTTCCCTTCAGATCCGCGCCAAACCGTTGAATCACCTTGCCGCCAAGCACCCGCTTTTGGGCGTCGTTCGCCTCTTCCACCGCATTGAGCACGCGCAGGCGGATGCCGGCATCGGTTTGGGCTGTTTTGATCAGCGCCTGCACATCTTTGGGAAAGCAGGAGCCGCCGTAGCCTGCGCCGGCGTACAAGAAGTCGTAACCGATGCGGGGGTCCGATCCGATGCCCTTGCGCACGTTTTCAATGTCGGCACCCAGCTTCTCAGCCAGATTGGCCAGCTCGTTCATAAAGCTGATGCGGGTGGCCAACATGGCGTTGGCGGCGTATTTGGTGAGTTCTGCACTGCGGATGTCCATCACGATCAGGCGGTCGTGGTTGCGCTGGATAGGGGCGTAGAGCGCGCGCATGTTGAGCGCGGCCTGCTCGTCGTCGCAGCCCACCACGATGCGGTCGGGGCGCATAAAGTCGTCAATGGCAGCGCCTTCCTTCAGGAATTCGGGGTTGCTGACCACGCTGAACGGGGTGCTCACGCCGCGTTGTGCCAATTCGTCGGCAATGGCGGCTTTCACGCGGTCTGCGGTGCCTACCGGCACGGTGCTCTTGTCCACCACGACCTTGTAATCGGTCATGTATTTGCCGATGTTGCGGGCTGCGGCAATCACGTACTTCATGTCGGCAGAGCCGTCTTCATCGGGCGGGGTGCCAACGGCGATGAATTGCACGGTACCGAAGTGCGCTGCTTTCTCGACGTCGGTGGTGAAATGCAAGCGGCCTGCGGCCACATTGCGTTTGACCATCTCTTGCAGGCCGGGCTCATAAATCGGAATACCGCCGTCTTCCAGGATTTTGATTTTTGCGGGATCCACATCCAGGCACAACACGTCGTTGCCGACGTCGGCGAAGCATGCGCCTGAGACCAGGCCCACGTAGCCGGTTCCGATGACAGTGATTTTCATAGCTAGAGTTTAAAAAACGCGCAACAGGCGCTTGGGCAGGCAAAGCCCGCTTGAGTGACAAAAGAGTGAAAATTTAATGCTAATAATATTTCACTAATAAGTCTGATTTGAGTGCTCTCGCGCAAGCCGAACGGCTTGGTGTGAGGGGTCTGGCTGCGGGTACATTATTTGGTCACACCGCATTTTTCAGGGCGCGAGGAGAAAGACAGCATGGCAAAAGGAATGATTCTGGCGGCGGGTCAGGGAACGCGGGTCCGCCCCCTCACCAAAGACCTGCCCAAGCCGATGGTGCCCATTCTGGGTAAGCCGGTCATGGAGTACCTGATTGAGCATCTGGCCCGCCACGGCATCCGCGAAATCATCGTCAACGTGGCCTACCACCACCAGCGCATCGAGCAGTATTTTGGCGACGGCAGCCGCTGGGGCGTGGAGATTGCCTACTCCTACGAAGGCGTGCGGGAGCATGGCGACATCCTGCCCAAGCCGATGGGGTCTGCCGGCGGCATGCGCCGGATTCAGGATTTCAGCGGTTTTTTTGACGAGACGACCTTGGTGCTGTGCGGCGACGCGCTGATCGACCTTGACATCACCGCCGCCTTGGCCGAACACAAGGCCAAGGGCGCGTTGGCCAGCGTGGTCGCGCTCGAGGTGCCGCTGCACGAAGTGCAAAACTACGGTGTGGTGGTGGCTGACGCTGATGGGCACATCCAGTCTTTTCAGGAAAAGCCCAAGCCCGAAGAGGCCAAGTCCACACTCGCCAGCACCGGCATTTACATTTTCGAGCCGGCCGTGCTCGACAAGGTGCCCGCAGGCAAGGTGTACGACATCGGCTCCGAGCTGTTTCCCCGTCTGGCGGCCGACGGTTCGGCATTTTTTGTACAAAACCGCCCTTTCAACTGGATTGATATCGGGCGGGTGAGTGATTACTGGACGGTGTTGCAGCGCGTGCTCAAGGGCGAGGTCGAGAACATGCCCATCCCCGGCAAGCAAGTGAAGCCCGGCGTCTGGGTGGGGCTCAACACCAACATTCCGTGGAACCAGGTGAAGATTGAAGGCCCGGTGTATATCGGCTCCAGCGTCAAGATTGAGGCTGGCGCCACCATCATCGGCCCGGCGTGGATCGGTCACGGCAGCGTTATCCGCTCGGGGGCCAACATCACCCGCAGCGTGTTGTTTGAGTACACCCGCGTCGCGCCCGACATGCATTTCTTCGAAATGATCGTCTCGCGCCTGTATTGTGTGAACCGGTACGGTGAAACCTTGTACGCCGGGGACGATACGTCCATGCTGCGCTGGGGCGATGCCCGGGCCTGAGCACAATGCCCCATCCTGTTTGAGAACTAACTTATGTTGATTCAACCTGTTGTCTTGTCCGGCGGCTCTGGTACCCGTTTATGGCCTTTGTCGCGCGAAAAATATCCCAAGCAGTTGCTCCCCCTGATTGGCGAAGATTCTCTCTTGCAAGCCACCATCCGCCGGGTGGACGGCATTGCCGGTGCCGAGTTGGCCGCACCCATGGTGGTGTGCAACGAGGAGTACCGCTTCGTCATCGCCGAGCAAATGCGGCTGATGGGCAAGCCGGGCAGTGTGATTCTGGAGCCTTTGGGCCGAAATACCGCACCAGCGCTCACCATTGCTGCGTGGGCTGCTCTTAAAAACGGAGCGGACCCCGTCTTGCTGGTGATGCCGGCTGACCATGTCATCATGGATTTGACGGCGTTTCAGGCGTCAGTGGCGCGCGGCGCGGCCTTGGCGGACGGCGGCGCGGTGGTGACATTCGGCATCACCCCCGATGCGCCTGAGACAGGCTACGGCTACATCCAGTCCGGCGCAGCGTTTGGCGACGATGGCGCACGACGCATTGCCCGGTTTGTGGAAAAGCCCAACCTGGCCACCGCCCAGGCCTATCTGGACGAGGGCAGTTATTCCTGGAACAGCGGGCTCTTCATGATGAAGGCGTCGGTGTGGCTGCGGGCCTTGGCGATCTGCCGGCCCGATATCGCCCAGGCGTGCGAAGCGGCGTGGCAGGACGGCAGCGCCGACGGCACCTTCACCCGGGTCGGTAAAGAGGCCTTCAGCGCCTGCCCCAGCGATTCGATTGACTACGCTGTGATGGAGCGTCTGGCGGGTGATGGCGGCGCTGCGCCGCAGGGCCTGCCTGTGGGTGTGGTCATTCCCATGAGTGCGGGCTGGTCCGACGTGGGTGCGTGGGAGGCGCTGTGGAATGTGCTGCCCAAAGATGCGTCCGGCAATGTGACGCAGGGCGACGTTCTCATGCAGGACAGCAGTAACACGCTGGCCCTGTCCGAGGGGCGCTTGATTGCGTGCGTCGGCGTGGATGATTTGATCGTCGTGGAAACCGCCGATGCGGTTTTGGTGGCGCACAAGAACAAGACGCAAGACGTGAAGAAAATCGTGGACCGCCTGAAACAGATGGGCCGCCAGGAGGGGCAAACCCACCGCAAGGTGTTTCGCCCCTGGGGCTGGTACGACAGCATCGACCACGGCGAACGCTTTCAGGTCAAGCGCATTGTGGTCAAGCCCGGCGCAGCACTGTCTTTGCAAATGCACCATCACCGCGCAGAACACTGGATTGTGGTGAGCGGCACCGCCCGGGTGACGGTGGGCGACAAAGTGGTCCTGTTGTCAGAAAATGAGTCCACCTATATTCCGCTGGGGACCACCCATAGGCTGGAAAACCCCGGAAAGCTGGAGCTCGAAATGATTGAGGTGCAGTCGGGCAGCTACCTGGGCGAAGACGATATCGTTCGCTTTGAGGACGTTTACGGGCGCTCTGCCTAAAGGGCCTGGGGGGGAAGTGTCGGATTGAGAGGGTTTGAGCCTCCTGATTCCTCGCCCCTCCGCCCTGTTAGTGGTTTCGCTCCAGCAGCTGGTGCGCCAGATTGATCAAACAGGCTGAATAGTCGTTCTCCGGCAGGCGCCGGGCAGCCGCAATGGCGCGCTCAGCTTCTGCCCGGGCGCTGGCCCTGGCTACATCGAGCGCGCCGGTCTTGAGCACGATGGCAACCACCGCGTCCAACATGGCAACGTCGCCGTTTTCGATGGCAGTTTGGATGGTGGTTCGCTCGGCTTCGCTCGCGCGTTGCATCGCAGCAATCAGGGGCAGGGTGGTCTTGCCCTCGCGCAAGTCGTCGCCGAGGTTCTTTCCCATCACCGCGGTGTCGCCGGTGTAGTCCAGTACATCGTCAATGACCTGAAAGGCGGTACCCATGGCCTGGCCGAATTCCGCGCAGGCCTCTTCCTGCAGAGGCGACGCACCCGACAAAATGGCGCCGACCCGGGCGCTGGCCTCGAACAATTTGGCGGTTTTCGATCGAATGACCTGCAGGTACCCCGCCTCATCGAGGTCGGCGTTGTGCATATTCATCAGCTGCATCACCTCGCCCTCCGAGATGATGTTGGTGGCGTCCGCCAGCACATGCATGATGCGCATGCTCTGGGCGTCGACCATCATCTGAAAAGCACGGGAATACAAAAAGTCACCCACCAACACGCTGGCCGGATTGCCAAAATTCGCGTTGGCGGTGGGGGCGCCGCGGCGCAGGGCGGACTCGTCCACCACGTCGTCGTGCAGCAAGGTCGCGGTGTGGATGAACTCGACCACCGCAGCCATATTGAAGCGTTGATCGCCCCGGTAGCCCAGCGCGCCACAGCACAGCAACAGCAGCGCCGGCCGCAACCGCTTACCGCCGGCGGAGATGATGTACCGGGACACACTGCTGACGAGTGGTACGCCGGAGTCCAACCTCCGGGCGATTACCCTGTCAACTTCGCGCATATCGCTCTCGACGATCGAAAGACCCGTCGCAGGAGCAGGAGTAGAAACTTGCAAGGCGTATGACCGTTTTTGTTTCGCGGATTATAGGGACGCGGGAGTCGCTGCAAGGGCACGGGGTATACCGCTTTTGTTAAGCGATTTTGACGAATTGCCACCCAATGCTATAATCCTAGGCTCTGTAAAAATCAATTTGCAGAATTTCCTAGTCGAAGAGGTCAATATGTACGCGGTCATAAAAACCGGCGGCAAGCAATATCGCGTTGCGGCCGGCGAAAAAATTAAAGTAGAACAGATTGCTGCGGACGTAGGCCAAGAGATCGTGTTGGACCAGGTTTTGGCAGTCGGCAACGGCGCTGAACTCAAGGTCGGCACACCCTTGGTGTCCGGTGCGACCGTTACGGTCACAGTAATTTCCCACGGAAAGCACGACAAAGTGCGCATTTTCAAAATGCGTCGTCGTAAGCACTACCAAAAACGTCAAGGTCACCGCCAGCAGTTCACTGAACTGCAAATCGGCGCGATTTCTGCTTAAGGGGCATAGGTCATGGCACAGAAAAAAGGCGGCGGCTCTACGCGAAACGGGCGCGATTCCAAGCCCAAGATGCTCGGTGTGAAGGCTTTCGGCGGTGAGTTGATCAGCGCCGGCTCCATCATCGTGCGCCAACGCGGCACCAAGTTCCACGCAGGCGAAAACGTCGGCATGGGAGTGGACCACACCCTGTTTGCACTGGTGGACGGCAAAGTGTCGTTCGCAGTCAAGGGTGCATTGAACAAGCACACAGTGAGCATCACTGCAGCGTAATCTGCACAGGCTCCCCCGAAAAACCCTGCGCCCTTCGCGCGGGGTTTTTCATTTCTAACCGCGGTGTACCACCATGAAGTTTGTTGACGAAGCCTACATTGATATCTCCGCGGGAGACGGTGGCGCAGGTTGCGTTTCATTCCGCCATGAGAAGTACAAAGAGTTCGGCGGTCCCAACGGGGGAGACGGCGGGCGTGGCGGGCATGTGTTCGCGGTGGCCGATTCCAATCTCAACACGCTGGTGGACTACCGGTTTGCGCGCCGCTATGACGCCAAGCGGGGCGAACACGGCATGGGCTCCGACATGTTCGGCGCCGCCGGTGACGACATCACCCTCAAAATGCCGGTGGGCACCATCATCACCGACGCCGAGACCGGCGAGGTCTTGTTTGAGCTGCTGCAACCCGGCGAGGTCATCACCATTGCCAAAGGCGGCGACGGCGGCTTTGGCAACCTGCGCTTCAAGAGCGCCATCAACCGCGCCCCGCGCCAAAAGACACCCGGCTGGCCCGGCGAGAAGCGCAACCTCAAGCTCGAACTCAAGGTGCTGGCCGATGTGGGCCTCCTGGGCATGCCCAACGCCGGCAAATCCACTTTTATTTCGGCGGTCTCCAACGCCCGCCCGCGGATCGCCGACTACCCGTTCACCACCCTGCACCCCAATCTGGGCGTGGTACGGGTCGGTCCGGAGCAAAGCTTTGTGGTGGCCGATTTGCCGGGCCTGATTGAAGGTGCGGCCGAGGGCGCCGGTCTGGGGCACCAGTTTTTACGTCACTTGCAACGCACCCGGCTGCTGCTGCATGTGGTGGACATCGCGCCGTTTGACGAAGGCGTGGACACCGTTGCGCAGGCCAAGGCCATTGTGAACGAGCTCAAAAAATACGACGAGAACCTCTACAACAAGCCGCGCTGGCTGGTCTTGAACAAGCTCGACATGGTGCCCGCTGATGAGCGCGCTGCGGTGATCAAGGATTTCGTCAAGCGCTACAAGTTCAAGGGGCCGGTGTATGAGATCTCGGCCTTGACGCGGGAGGGGTGCGACCCTCTGATCAAGGAAATCTACAAGCACATCAAGGCGCAGCAAGTGGCCGAGATGCCTCATGTGGAGGTGGACCCGCGCTTTGCTCCAGGTTCCACGGCACCAGACCTCCCGTCCGCAGAACAAGCCTCTGCCGACAAGTCTGCTGAAGAATAGTCGGCGGTAGTTGATTCTGCTTTCGCCTGGCATTCGCTCCTGTTTTTATAGCTGCCTGCGCATATTCCATAAGGGTTTGAGTCGCTTATGAGCCAAAAATTTAGTTCGACCGTGTTGCGCGATGCGCGCCGTGTGGTGGTCAAGGTTGGCTCCAGCCTGGTCACCAACGATGGCCGCGGGTTGGACGAGGTGGCCATCGGCGAATGGTGCCGGCAGATGGCGCACCTGATTCGCGACGGGCGCGAGGTCATCATGGTCTCCAGCGGCGCCATTGCCGAGGGCATGAAGCGGCTGGGCTGGACCACCCGCCCTCACGCTGTGCCGGAGCTGCAGGCCGCCGCCGCGGTGGGGCAAATGGGGCTGGCCCAGATGTACGAGACCAAGCTGCGCGCCAACGGACTGGGCAGCGCACAAGTTTTGCTGACGCATGCCGACCTGGCCGACCGCGAGCGTTACCTCAACGCCCGCTCCACCTTGCTAACGCTGCTCAAGCTGGGGGTGGTGCCAGTCATTAACGAGAACGATACGGTGGTCAATGACGAAATCAAGTTCGGCGACAACGACACCCTGGGCGCGCTGGTGGCCAATTTGGTGGAAGCGGACGCACTGGTCATCCTGACCGACCAGAGGGGCCTGTTCACCGCCGACCCCCGCAAAGACCCCCACGCCACGCTGGTGACCGAGGCGCTGGCAGGTGATGTGGCGCTGGAGTTGATGGCCGGTGGCGCCGGCAGCAGTATCGGCCGCGGCGGCATGCTGACCAAGATTTTGGCGGCCAAGCGGGCGGCCGGTTCGGGCGCGTCCACCGTCATCGCCTGGGGGCGCGAGCCCGATGCGCTCATCCGTTTAACGCAGGGCGACGCGATTGGCACCCTGCTCACCGCCGACACTCCCAAGCTGCAGGCCCGCAAGCAGTGGATGGCCGACCACCTGCAAATGCGGGGTGCCGTGGTGGTGGATGCGGGAGCCGCGGCCAAGCTGCGCGACGAAGGCAAAAGCCTCCTGCCGATTGGCATGCTGCAGGTCGAGGGGGAGTTTTCCCGGGGTGACGTGATTGCGGTGCGCGATGAAGGCGGCCTTGAGATTGCGCGCGGCTTAGCCAACTACGCCAGCGCTGAGGCGCGGCTGTTGTGCCGCAAGCCCTCCGCTGAATTTGAGCGCTTGCTGGGCTACGCTGCCGAGCCTGAAATGCTCCACCGCGACAACCTGGTCATCAGCCGCTGATACCGCCCGCTAGCCCCGCCCGCTAGCCCCAGCGGTTATGAATCGACTGCTTGCCCGCTGCCTCAAAACTGCAGGTTGGGCGTGGTGATGCCGGTTTTCTTGCCGGTTTGCAAGGATTTGATGATGTCTTCCTTGCTGCTGGCCAGGCGGGTGTCGCAGGCGGCTTGCCTGGCAAACACCCGCGCGTGCTGCGATCCCATGTTGTCCATCACATCGCGCCACACCGGGTTAGATGCCGGATTCCAAACGCCGTTCGATCCCGCCCGGGCGTAGGTCTTCACTTCACTGGTCAGGCAGCGCAAGCCCTCGTACACCGCGTTGCTGTTGCCATTGGCGTTGGTCATGACCGCCACATAGCGCACCACGCCGTCGTCTCCGACCTTGATAGTGTTCGGGTCGATGCCAATCTTCACCGTAACGAATTGCGGCATCTCGAGTGCCAGCACCTTGGTCGTGGAGTAAGCGGGCGCAGGGGGCTCTTTCTCTTCCTTCCAGTCGAGGTTGTCCCGGGTGTTCTGGGCCAGACTTGCGGCGCAACTCAGGCACAGGACCAGGGCCGTGGTGATGGGGGGGAATTTATTCATGGTGCGGTGGCCGGTTGGTGCCCGGGTCGGGCTCGAAACTGGCGCCCGGTGGCAGTTCCATCTGGTTGTTCGGTTGCGAATCTTCCCGCCCCGAATCGGACTCCCGCGGGCGGCTGCCGCCGTGTCGCAAAAAACGATTACGCGGCTCTGTGCCCGCCTCATGGCGCGGCAGGTAACGGGCGAGTTCGATCAGCGCCATCTCGTACACACCGCGCTTGAATTCGACCACTGCATCCAGCGGCACCCAGTAGTCGTTCCAGCGCCAGGCGTCGAATTCGGGATGGCTGGTGGCGCGCAGGTTCAGGTCCCAGTCGTGGCCCACTAGCTGCAGCAGGAACCAGATCTGTTTCTGTCCCTTGTAATGGCCTCTTGCATCTCTGCGGATGAATCGATCCGGCACCTCGTAGCGCAACCAGTCGCGGGTACGGGCCACAATGCTCACATGCTCCGGGAGGAGCCCGACTTCCTCGTGCAACTCGCGGAACATGGCCTGCTCGGGGGTCTCTCCCCGGTCAATGCCACCCTGCGGGAATTGCCAGGAGTGGGTGCGTATGCGCTTGCCCCAAAATACCTGGTTTTTCTGGTTGAGCAGGACGATGCCGACGTTGGGCCGAAAGCCGTCCCGGTCAAGCATAATCAAACCCCAATTTTTAAACTTCATTCATTATGCACAGCGAAAGCAGTGCTTCAAGGTGTGGAGTTCCCGTAGTCCACCGAGCGACCCATGAAAGCCTCCCAATTCCTGATTTCCACCCTCAAAGAAGCGCCCACCGATGCCGAAGTGGTGAGCCACAAACTCATGATGCGGGCGGGCATGATCAAGAAACTGGGCGCCGGCATTTACAACTACATGCCCATGGGCTTGCGTGTGATTCGCAAGGTCGAAGCCATCGTGCGCGAGGAAATGAACCGCGCCGGCGCCGTGGAGCTGACCATGCCCGTGGTGCAACCCGCTGAGCTGTGGCAGGAAACCGGCCGTTTCGACAAGATGGGCCCTGAGCTCTTGCGCATCAAAGACCGCCACGACCGCGACTACGTGGTGCAGCCCACCAGCGAAGAGGTGGTGACCGACATCGCCCGCCAGGAAATCAAGAGCTACAAGCAGCTACCCAAAAACTTTTACCAGATTCAGACCAAGTTTCGTGACGAACGCCGGCCCCGTTTTGGCCTGATGCGCGGGCGCGAGTTCATCATGAAGGACGCCTACAGCTTTGACCGCGACCAGGACGCCGCCAAGGCCAGCTACCAAGTCATGGCCCAGGCCTACCGCCGGATTTTTGACCGTTTTGGCCTGACCTACCGCGCGGTTGCCGCCGACAGCGGCGCGATTGGTGGCGATTTGAGCGAAGAGTTCCAGGTGATTGCTGCGACCGGCGAAGACGCCATCGTCTATTGCCCCACCAGCGACTACGCCGCCAACATGGAAAAGGCCGAGGCCCTGGCTCCAGTTCCTGTGGTTTCGCGTGCGGCGCCGGAAGCGACTGCGCAAGCCGCTATGGAAAAAATAGCAACTCCGGGCAAGAGCACCTGCGCGGATGTGGCGGCCTTGCTGCAAGTGCCCCTCACCAGCACCGTCAAATCGCTGGTGCTTGCGACCGACGAAATGGACGAGCAAGGCGCTGTCAAAAAAACGCAGGTGTGGCTGCTGCTGCTGCGCGGTGACCACGATATGAACGAAGTCAAGGTCGGCAAGCTGCCCGGCTTGGAGGGCTTTCGGTTTGCCACCGTGCCGGAAATTGAGGTGCACTTTGGCGCCAAGCCCGGCTACCTCGGGCCGATTGGCCTGCGCCAGCCGGTGCGCCTGGTGGCGGACCGCGACGTCGCCGTCATGGCGGACTGGATTTGCGGCGCCAATGAAGAAGACTTCCACATCCGCGGCGTCAACTGGGGCCGCGACCTGCCCGAGCCCGACCTGGTGGCCGACATACGCAACGTGGTCGAGGGCGACGCGTCTCCGGACGGACGGGGCGTGTTGGCGATTGAGCGCGGCATCGAGGTGGGTCATGTGTTTTACCTCGGCACCAAATACAGCCGCGCGATGAACGCCACTTTTCTGGACGTGAACGGCAAGCCCCAGTTCATGGAAATGGGCTGCTACGGCATTGGCGTGACCCGGCTGCCGGCTGCTGCCATCGAGCAAAACCACGACGACCGGGGCATCATCTGGCCTGACGCGCTGGCCCCGTTCACCGTGGTGCTATGCCCCATCAGCCCCGACCGCTTTCCCGACGTTAAGTCCGCTGCCGACGCGCTCTACCAAGAGCTGCTGGCAGCCGGGGTCGACGTGATTCTGGACGACCGCAACGAACGCCCAGGCGCCATGTTTGCCGACTGGGAGCTCATCGGCGTGCCGCACCGCGTCAACATTGGCGACCGCGGGCTGAAGGAAGGCGTTGTCGAATACCAGCACCGCCGCGACAGCGCGCCCACCAGCGTGCCCTTGGCGGATATTGCCTCGCTCCTGCTCGGCCGCCTCAAGGCATGACCCAGCTGGTCGCCGGTTCGCAGTTTTCAAGGCGAATCGGCCTCCAGCGCGCTGCAGCATTGTGCGGGCTGCTATTTTTTTCGGAGCGCAGCGCCCGGGCTGGTGCGCAAATCGAGGAGCCGCTGGCAGACGCCGTGCGCACCGCGCTGAGCTCTGCCATTCACAACGCTGCGCCGCCGGTGCCCGAGTTCTCTGATACCGAATCGCGCCTTGCGTATTTGCGCTGGCTGGGCGCCATGAGCGAGCGTCTCAAGAAGAAAAAGCCCGAATGGGACGTGCGTCGCGAGTTCCTGCAAACCGTTTGGTACGAGAGCAAGCGCGCGGGGCTGGACACCGCGCTGGTGTTGGGCTTGATTCAGGTGGAGAGCAACTTCCGTAAATTTGCGGTGAGTAGCGCTGGCGCGCGGGGCTATATGCAGGTGATGCCCTTCTGGACACGGGCCATCGGCGATGGCGACCCCGGCACACTCTTTCACATGCAAACCAACCTGCGCTTCGGCTGCGTGATCTTGCGCCACTACCTGGAGCGCGAGCGTGGCGATTTGTTTCTGGCCTTGGGCCGCTACAACGGCTCCCGGGGCAAGGCCCCGTACCCGAACGCGGTGCTGGCAGCCCGCCGCAACTGGGAGCCGCCGGCGCCTTGAGCGTGTTTCGCCGGCCTTGATGGGGCGTGCTTAGCTGGCCTTATTGGAGCGTGCTTAGCTGGCCTTGTAGGCCAGGGCCTGCGCCAGTTCGCCGGATTCGTACATCTCCATCATGATGTCAGAGCCGCCGATGAACTCGCCCTTGACGTACAGCTGCGGGATGGTGGGCCACTGGCTGTATTCCTTGATGCCCTGGCGGATGCCGTCGTCTTCCAGCACGTTCACCGTCTTGATGGCCTTGGTCTCCACGCCGCAGGCTTTCAGGATTTGAATTGCTCGGCCCGAAAAGCCGCACTGCGGAAAGCTCGCCGTGCCCTTCATGAACAGCAGGACCTCGTTGGATTTCACCAGTTCGTCAATACGTTGTTGTGCGTCGCTCATATCTCAGTTCCCGAAAACGTTAAGGCCACGATTATTTCACCTCAGGCCGGCCTTGTCGCCCCGCGGCCGCCTAGGCGCATGGGCAGCATGGCTTTTTACGATAATTGCAGTCATGAACATCACCAAAAACACCGCAGTCACGCTGCAATTCAAGATCTCTGACACCAGCGGCAAGCTGCTGGACCAGAGCCAGGAACCCATTGCCTACCTGCACGGCGGTTATGGCAACACCTTCCCGAAAATTGAAGAGGCCCTCGAAGGCCAAGCTGCCGGTTACGCCACTACCGTGGAGCTTGCGCCCGCCGACGCCTTTGGCGAATACAGCGAAGCCCTGCTGCAGACCATTCCCAAGACGCAGTTCCCGCCTGGCGTCAAGGTGGGCGGCCAGCTCGAAGGCCGCGCCGAAGACGGCAAGACCATCGTCTTTAACGTCGTCAAGATCAAAGGTCCGGTGGTGCATCTGGATGGCAACCACCCGCTGGCCGGCAAGACCCTGCGCTTTGCGATCAAGGTGCTGGAAGTGCGCGCAGCCAGCGACGAGGAAATCGCCCACGGGCATGTGCATGGGGCCCATGGCCATCACCATTGATTGCTATCTATTGGGATAAAGATCGCTATTTATTCCATTAATTTTTAATTTATTGGCAATAACTGCCAACAAATAACATTTTTTGGCAAATAAAGCAATCTGCTGCCTGGCCTGAAGGACTACGATACTAATTCGTTCATTGGTGTCATGCCCTTCAGGAGTTTTGCCGTGTTGTCCCATCCCGCTACCAAGTACCGCGCCTTCCCTGCCATCGATTTGCCCCAGCGGCAATGGCCCACACGGACCATCACCCGGCCGCCCATCTGGATGAGCACCGACCTGCGCGATGGCAACCAATCCCTGTTTGAGCCCATGAACGCAGAGCGCAAGCTCCGCATGTTCCGCACGCTGCTGCAAGTGGGGTTCAAGGAAATCGAGGTGGGTTTCCCCAGCGCCTCGCAAACCGACTTTGACTTTGTGCGCCTCCTCATCGAGGGCGGCCATATTCCGGATGACGTGACCATCGAGGTGCTCACCCAGTCTCGCGAGCCGCTGATTGCCCGCACCATCGAGTCGCTCAAAGGCGCGCGGCGCGCCATCGTGCACGTCTACAACGCCACTGCACCGGTATTTCGCGAAGTCGTGTTCGGCATGAGCAAGCCCGAGGTGAAGGAACTGGCCGTGTCCTCGGTGCGGCTCATCAAAGACATCACAGACACCATGCCCGAGACCGAGTGGGTGCTGCAATACAGCCCCGAGGTGTTCACCAGCACCGAGCTCGAATTTGCCTGCGAAGTGTGCGACGCCGTCACGGCCGCATGGGGCGCCACGCCGGACAACAAAGTCATCCTCAACCTGCCCGCCACGGTGGAAGTGGCCACCCCCAACATTTACGCTGACCAGATCGAATGGATGCACACGCACCTGGCCCGCCGTGACAGCATCGTCCTGAGCCTGCACCCGCACAACGACCGTGGCACCGGCGTGGCGGCAGCCGAGCTTGGCATGATGGCCGGCGCCGACCGTGTCGAGGGCTGCCTGTTTGGTAATGGCGAGCGTACCGGCAACGTCGACCTTGTCACCCTCGCACTCAACATGTACACCCAGGGCGTGAGCCCGGGCCTCGATTTCTCGGACATCAACGCCATTGCCCGCACTGTCGAGTATTGCAACCAGTTGCCCATTCACCCGCGCCACCCGTATGTGGGTGACCTGGTGTTCACCGCGTTCAGTGGCTCCCACCAGGACGCCATCAAAAAAGGCTTTGCCGCCCAAAAGGCAGCCGGGCCCGACGCGATGTGGAATGTGCCCTATATGCCCATCGACCCCGCCGACGTGGGCCGCAGCTACGACTCGGTCATCCGCGTCAACAGCCAGAGCGGCAAGGGCGGCGTGGCCTACCTGATGGAGGCCGAGTTCGGCGTCGTCATGCCGCGCAGGCTTCAGGTGGAGTTTTCGGGCGAAGTGCAGACCTACACCGACACCCACGGAGGTGAGATGAGCGCGCAAGACATCTGGAACCTTTTTGACGCAACCTACCTGAACGACCCCGAGGCCCGGGTGCGCTATGTCGAGCACCACCTCTTCGAACAACCCGGCCAAGCCGGCAAGGCCCACGTGCAGGGCATCCGCATCGGACTCGAGGTGGACGGTCAGTCTGTGACGCTCAGCGGCGAAGGCAACGGCCCGATAGACGCGGCCGTGCAGGCCCTGCAGACGATTGGCGTGCGGGTGGAAGTGCGCAGTTATGAAGAGCGCAGCACCAAGTCCGCGCCTGGCGCCAGCGGTGCGCAGGGCCAGAACGAGGGCGCTGCGGCCCGGGCCTGCGCCTTTCTGGAGCTGGTCGCCACGCAGGGCGGGGCCGGCACCACGGGCGACGCGGCTGGCACGGCCGACGCTGGAAAGGGCGGTGAACGATTTGGCGTTGGCCTCGACACCAACATCGTCACCGCGTCCATCAAAGCTCTCATCAGCGGCGTGAGCCGGCTGGGGCTGGTGGACAGGGGCGTGGTGGAGGCGGCGTAAATCGACAGCGTCAGCAGCCGGTTGTTGACGTACCCCTACCCAACCCAGTTTTCCAGCTGTAGGGCGGGCACACGCTCAAACTCACGCAGGTTGTTGCTCACCAAAATCAGCCCCTCGCTGCGCGCGTGCGCGGCGATGTGCAAATCGTTCACGCCGATGGGAGTGCCGGCTTGCTCCAGCGCGGCGCGAATCTGTCCGTAATGCTGTGCTGCTTTGGGGCCATAGTTCAGCACCTCCAGCCGGCTGCAAAAGTCTTCCACCACGGCCAGGGATTTGGCGGAAGCGCTGCTTTTTTCTGCGCCGTGCAGTAACTCGGACAGGGTGATGGACGAGATGGCAAGGTGCCCCGCATGGGCATTAAAAAGGGCAAGTGCGGCCGGTGGTCTGCGCTTGATGACGTAAATGGCGATGTTGGTATCGAGCAGATACTTCAGCATCACAGACTTTCCCGCGGGGCTTGCTCCTGGCTGGCGCGCTCGGGCATGAAGTCTTCAGGCACCGGCTCAGTTTCCTGAAAGAAGCTGTCCCAGGTGTTTTCCACCGGTGTGATGATGCGTTCCAGGCCCCGCGCACGCACATTCACCCGCTTCACAAAAGCGGGCAAGCGCATGTCGGCTGGCAGCCTGATGGCTTGGCTTCGGTTGGTGGTGAATACGGTGCTGGTGGACATGACGCCTCCTAGCTGCGGGATATAGCGCATTGTATATGGCGCATTTCAACTGTCCGCCCACGCCCCCCCGCTGCATCGCTCGATGCCGGCCAGGTCTTTGCGGCTTTGCACTTGGCTGTAGCCTGCGTCTGCCAGCAGGGAGCGAACGGCAGGGGCCTGGTCGTAGCCGTGCTCCAGCAGCAGCCAGCCGCCGTCTCGCAGGTGGCTGCGGGCCGCTGTGATGATGGTGCGGATGTCGTCCAGCCCGTCGGCGCCGGCGGTTAATGCCTGCCGCGGTTCAAAGCGGAGGGCAGGCAAGTGGTCATCGTCTTCGCGGATGTAGGGCGGGTTGGACACGATGGCGTCAAACACTCCTGCCGTATCCTCCAGCCACACGCCTCGGCGAAATTCGACCTCCAGCCCGAGGCGTTGGGCGTTAGAGCGCGCCACCGCCAGGGCGTCGGCGCTGGCGTCCACCGCCTCCAATTGCCAGTCTGGCCGCTGTGATTTCAGGGCCAGCGCGATGGCACCGCTGCCGGTGCCAAGATCCAGCACGCGGGGGGCCCCTTCCTCCGTTGTTTGGGTAGGTCTTTGAGGCGGTGATTCAGTGGCGGCGCGGCAGGGCACGACCTCCAGCGCCCAATCCACCAGTGTTTCGGTGTCGGGCCGGGGCACCAGCACCCGGGCGTCTACCAGCAAGTCCAGTCCGTAAAAGGCTTTGTGCCCGGTGATGTAGGCCAGCGGCTCACCGTCGCAGCGGCGTTGCGCGGCCTTGGCAAGGGATTCAAAAACGCCTGCGGGCAGTGCGTCGGTGTCGTGCGCCAGCAGCCAAGCCCGCTCATGCGGGGCGCGGCCCAGCGCGTGCAGCAGCAGCAGCTGGGCGTCCAGCGTAGCCATCCCCAGCGCGGTGCAGTGCTGCTGGGCCTGTGCGACGGTCAGTATGTCCATGTGCTATCAAAAAAGAAGCTGCTAGCGCAATAGCGGCGGGCGTTAGATGGCATTTTCTAATGCAGCGAGCTGCTGGGCGGCCTCATACGCCTGCAGCGCCTCGACCACATCGTCCATGTCGCCTTCCATGATGCCCAGCAGCTTGTAGAGCGTGAGGTTGATGCGGTGGTCGGTTAGCCGGCCCTGCGGGAAGTTGTAGGTGCGGATGCGGTCACTGCGGTCGCCGCTGCCCACCAGGCTTTTGCGTTCGGCGGCGTCTTTGGCGGCGCGCTCGGCGCGGTCCTTTTCGTGGATGCGGGCGGTCAGCACCTTCAGGGCCTGCGCCTTGTTGCTGTGCTGGCTGCGGCCATCCTGGCATTCGGCCACGATGCCGGTGGGAATGTGGGTGATGCGCACGGCCGAGTCGGTCTTGTTGATGTGCTGTCCGCCGGCGCCGCTGGCGCGGTAGGTGTCGATGCGCAAGTCGGACGGGTTGATCTTGATGGCCTCGGCCTCGTCCTGCTCGGCCAACACCGCGATCGTGCAGGCGCTGGTGTGGATGCGGCCCTGTGTTTCGGTGGCCGGCACGCGCTGCACGCGGTGGCCGCCACTCTCGAACTTGAGCATGCCGTAGGCCCCGCAGGAGCCGGCGCTGGTGGCCGTGGTGCCTTCGATGCGTAGCACCACTTCCTTGTAGCCGCCGAGCTCGCTCTCGGAGGCGCTCATGATTTCGGTGCGCAGGCCCCTAGCGTCGCAGTAGCGGGTGTACATGCGGGCCAAATCGGCGGCAAACAGGGCGGATTCGTCGCCTCCGGTGCCGGCGCGTATTTCAACAAACGCGGGGCGCGCATCGTCGGGGTCCTTGGGCAGCAGCATGCGCTGCAGTTCGGTCTCCAGTTGCGCCATCTCCGCGGTCGCAGCGGCAATTTCCTCTTGTGCCATGGCGAGCATGTCTTCGTCGCCTGCTGCGTCGCTCAGCATCTCCTGCCCGGTGGCCAGGTCGGTCTCGCGCTGCTGAAAGCGGGCCCAGCGGCCGGCGACTGCGGAGACCTCGGTGTGCTCGCGCGAGAGCTTGAGGAACTGCTCCATGTCTTTCATGATGTCTTCGCGAGAGAGCAAAAACTCCAGCTCCCCCTGGCGGTCGGTATAGCGGCTGAGCTGTTGGCGGAGAAACGGTTTCATGGGTAAGAAATTCTGAGGGTGAAAGTCGCAACGCCGGTCGGGGCCTCGTCGAAGCGAAAAAACAAAATGTGGGTGTTAAAGCACCCCTTTCACCCGGCGGGCTGAGAGGGGCCGGGGGAGAGGGGGGTGCCCTCCAAAAGGAGCGCAGCTAACGCCCGTTGCGCAGGAAGAAGTGCTGGATGGCGTAGCTCGCGCGCTCGCGGGCGGCAGCATCGCCGGCGTGCAACTCGGCCAGCGCGCCGTGCAGCATTTTCTGGCTCATGCCGCGGGCCAGTGCTTCCAGCACTGCGTCCACGTCCTCGCCCTTGGCCAGCAGCTTGCGGGCCCGTGCGAGCTCGGCAGCGCGCCACTCGTCGGCCTGCGCGTTGAGCTGTTGAATGAGGGGCACCGCGCTGCGCTGGTCCACCCAGTGCATAAAGCTCTGCACACCGGCGTCCACAATCGCCTCGGCCTGCGCCACCGCAGCCTGGCGGTTGGCCTGCCCGGTTTGCACCACGCCGGCCAGGTCGTCCACGGTGTAGAGGTACACGTCGCCCAGCGCCTTCACATCAATCTCGATGTCGCGCGGCACGGCCAGATCGACCATGAACATAGGACGGTGGCGGCGCTTTTTGAGTGCCCGCTCCACCGCGCCCAGCCCGATGATGGGCAGCGTGCTGGCGGTGCAGCTGATCACTGCGTCAAACTCGTGCAGCCGCTCGGGCAGATCAGCCAGGCGCAGCACCTCGGCGCCGAAGCGGCTGGCCAGCTTCTCGCCGCGCTCGAGGCTGCGGTTGGCAATCGCCATGGCTTTGGGCGTTTTGGCGGCAAAGTGGGTTACGCAGAGCTCGATCATCTCGCCGGCGCCCACAAACAGCACCTTGATCTGGGCCAGGTCTTCAAACAAATTTCCCGCCAGACGCACCGCGGCGGCAGCCATGCTGATGCTGTGGGCGCCGATTTCGGTGGAGCTGCGCACCTCTTTGGCCACCGCAAAGGAGCGCTGAAACATCTGCGACAGCGTGGTGCCCAGGGCGCCGGCCTCGTCGGCGGCACGCACCGCGTCTTTGAGCTGGCCGAGGATCTGGGGCTCGCCCAGCACCATGCTGTCGAGCCCGCTGGCCACCCGGAAGGCGTGGCGCGCGGCGGCCTGGTCTTCCAGACGGTAGGTGTGCGAATGCAGCTCGCTGGCCGACACGCCGCCGCTGTGGGCCAGCCATGCCAGCGTGTGGTCGAGCGCGGCTTCGTCACCGGCGCAGTAGATTTCGGTGCGGTTGCAGGTAGAGACGATGGCGGCTTCGGGCGGGCGGGCCATGCTCTGGCGCAGGCCGTTGAGTTGGTTGGCGAGCTGGTCGCCGGCGAACGCAAACCGGCCCCGCATATCCAGCGGAGCGGTGGTGTGGTTGATGCCTAATGCCCAGACTGCCATATGTGTAGAGGGCGGATTATAAAATCCGGCGTCATCGCAGCGTTTGCAAAGCCCTTTGCGGCCTTCGCCATCCAATACATGGGCCCCTTCGACCTCCTCAACCACCTGCTGAACTTTGCGGCGCCCGCCCTGGTGGTGGGTGCCCTGGTCGCATGGATTGCGCCCATAGTGTGGCGGAAAGTGCCGCAGGCGCACAGCCTGCGTGCGCAGGTAGCTATGAACTTTGTAGCAGGCCTGGCGGTGCTGGTGGCCGGGCTGGTGTTCTTCGGCCGCGACGGCAAGATGGCCACCTACGCTGCGCTGGCGCTGGCCTGCGGCTTCAGCCAGTGGTGGGGCATGCGCCGCTAAGCCACGCTTATCTCGCCGGAGCGAATACATCCACCCGGTCGGTGATGATGCCGTCGGTGTTCAGGGCGATGAGGCGGTTCACCGACTCAGTGTCATTCACCGTGTAGCTCAGGGTGCGCAGGCCGGCGGCCTTTGCTAGGGCCACAGTGGTTGCGTCCCACAGACGGTATTGGCAGACAACGGCGCAGCATTCCAGCCGAAGTGCGGTTTCCAGCCAGTAGGGCCCGAGTTCTGCCAGCAAAAGTCCGCGGGGTAGGGCGGGCTCGCAGGCCAGCGCGCCCTCGAGCGCCGGCACATCGAACGAGGTCAGCAGCGGCGGCACGCGCTGGCCGGCCCACAGGCGGGCGGCGTGTTGCGCCACCACCTCGCCGGTGTGGCGCCCGGTGCCGGGGCTGGGTTTGATCTCTATATTGAGCAGGTGGCCCCCTGTGAGGCAAAAGGCTGCCACGTGCGCCAGCGTGGGCAGCGGCTCGCCGGCAAAGGGCGCGCTGTGCCAGCTGCCGGCGTCCAGCTGGCACAGACGGCTCCAGGGAAGGTTCCCGGCCAAGGCTTCGGTCAGGGGCCCGGACGGGTCTCCCGTCGAGCTTTGCGGCGCTTCCTCGGCCGGCTTTGCTATAGCGTTGATAGCTGCTGGCGCAGTATCCGCGGGCGCTGGCTGCACTTTTGATGCATTGGTGGTGCGGGTCAGCGTGGCGTCGTGCAGCAGGAATGGCACCCCGTCGGCGCTGAGCTTCACGTCGCACTCGAACATGCGGTAGCCAAACTTGGCGCCCAGCCGGAAGGCGGCCAGCGTGTTTTCGGGCGCCAGCCGGCCGGCGCCGCGGTGGGCGATCCAGCGGGGGTAGGGCCAGTCCGGGGTGTGCATGGCCGCCACATTACCCTAAGCCGGGGGGGCTTTCCATCCTGCGGCCGTGGTGATTAGGCCTGCGGTACTATCGTGAGCCTTACCTGAAAGACTGCTGCCCGCCTTGCGACAGGCCCCCGGGCTGGCACCAGAAACACTGATGAATGCTCTCACCTCGTTGAACCACCTGTTGTCGGCGGCAGGCGCTGCTCCCCACGGGGCCGAACGCATCCGCGAGATTCCGTACAACTACACGTCTTTCTCGGACCGCGAAATCGTGATCCGGCTGCTGGGCGCCCAGAGCTGGGATGTGCTCAACCACCTGCGCGGCGAGCGCCGCACCGGCCGCTCCGCCCGCATGCTGTATGAAGTGCTGGGTGATATCTGGGTGGTGCAGCGCAACCCCTATCTGCAGGACGACCTGCTGGACAACCCCAAGCGCCGCAGCCAGCTGGTGGAGGCGCTGAACCACCGCCTCTCCGAAGTCGAAAAGCGCCGCACCCCCGAAGCGGACCCTGAGCGCGACGCCATGGTGGGTCAGCTGCTGGTGGCTGCCCGCGCTGCGGTCAAGGCTTTTGACGCCGCTTTCATCGAGGTGGCGGCTCTGCGCAAGAAGACGCAAAAGGTGTTGTACAAGCTCACCGCCAAGGACAACGTCAAGTTCGACGGCCTCTCCCGCGTGAGCCATGTGACCGACGCCACCGACTGGCGGGTGGAATACCCGTTTGTCGTGCTGTGCCCCGACTCGGAGGCTGAAATGGCCGGTCTGGTGAAGGGCTGCATTGAGCTGGGCCTGACCATCATCCCGCGCGGCGGCGGCACCGGTTACACGGGTGGCGCGATTCCGCTGACCTGGAAGAGCGTGGTCATCAACACCGAAAAGCTCGAGGCGATGACAGAGGTCGAAATGCGGCGCCTGCCCGGGCTGGACCGCGATGTCGCCACGATCTGGAGTGAAGCCGGTGTGGTCACCCAGCGGGTGGCCGATGCGGCCGAACGCGCGGGCTTTGTGTTTGCCGTAGACCCGACCTCTGCCGAAGCGAGCTGCATTGGCGGCAACATCGCCATGAATGCCGGCGGCAAAAAAGCCGTTTTGTGGGGCACCGCCCTGGACAACCTGGCCAGCTGGCGCATGGTGACGCCGCAGGCCGAGTGGCTGGAGGTGACCCGCCTCAACCACAACATGGGCAAGATCCACGACGCCGAGATGGCCAGCTTCGAGCTGCAGTACTTCAAGGCGGATGGCAAAACCCCCATCCGCACCGAACGGCTGGACATTCCCGGTGCCACCTTCCGCAAAGAGGGCCTGGGCAAGGACGTGACCGACAAGTTCTTGAGCGGCCTGCCCGGCATTCAGAAAGAAGGCACCGACGGGCTGATCACCAGCGCCCGCTGGGTGGCGCACAAAATGCCGGCCCACACGCGCACCGTGTGCCTCGAGTTTTTTGGCAACGCCAAAGACGCCGTGCCCAGCATTGTGGACATCAAGGACTTCATGTTCGCCGAGCAAAAGCGCTCGGGCGTGATGCTTGCGGGGCTGGAGCATCTGGACGACCGCTACCTTAAGGCGGTGGGATACGCCACCAAGAGCAAGCGTGGAACCGACGCCGGCGGCGGCCGTAGTTCCGCGTTGCCGAAGATGGTTTTGTTCGGCGACATTGCCGGCGACAACGCTGACGACGTGGCCCGCGTGACCAGCGAGGTGGTGCGTCTGGCCAACAGCCGCAGCGGTGAGGGCTTTGTGGCCATCAGCCCCGAGGCGCGCAAGAAATTCTGGCTGGACCGAAAGCGCACCGCTGCCATCAGCAAGCACACCAACGCCTTCAAGATCAATGAAGACGTGGTGATTCCGCTGCCGCGCATGGCCGAGTACACCGACGGCATCGAGCGCATCAACATCGAGCTGAGCCTGCAGAACAAGCTCGCCCTGTGCGACGCGCTGACCGCATTTTTTGAGCGCAGCGACCTGCCCCTGGGCAAGGCCGACGATGCCAACGACATTCCCGGCGCCGATCTGCTGGGCGAACGGGTGGCGCAGGCGCTGGAGCTGGTGGCGCAGGTGCGCGGCCAGTGGCAGGGCTGGCTGGACGGGGTCGAAGCCCTGTTCCCCCAACTGCAAGACCACAGCCTGCGTGCGAGCTGGAAGACGCAGCTGCGCGCGCCGCTGCAAACCATCTTCACCGGCGCGGCGTTTGACGCCATCCTGGCCGAGTGCGTGGCGATTCACAAGCGGGTGCTCAAAGGCCGCGTCTGGGTGGCGCTGCACATGCACGCCGGCGACGGCAATGTGCACACCAATATCCCCGTCAACAGCGACGACTACGACATGCTGCAGGCTGCCCACGGCGCGGTCAAACGCATCATGGCGCTGGCCCGCAGTCTGGATGGCGTGATCTCCGGCGAGCACGGCATTGGCATCACCAAGCTCGAATTTTTGAGTGAGGCCGAGCTGGCCCCCTTCATTGCCTACAAGGCCAAGGTCGACCCCGAGGGTCGCTTCAACAAAGGCAAGCTGCTACGGAATCAGGAGCTGCCTGCGCAGCCCGGGAGCGCGTTTGCGCCGCATTTGACAGCTGACGGATCCAGCATCTACGCCGACCTGACCAACGCCTACACCCCGTCGTTCGGGCTCATGGGGCACGAGTCGCTCATCATGCAGCAGAGCGATATCGGGGCAATTGCCGACTCGGTCAAGGACTGCCTGCGCTGCGGCAAATGCAAGCCGGTGTGCGCCACCCACGTGCCGCGCGCCAATTTGCTCTACAGCCCGCGCAACAAGATTCTGGCCACCTCGCTCTTGGTGGAGGCTTTTCTGTACGAGGAGCAGACCCGCCGCGGCATCAGCGTCAAGCACTGGGAAGAATTCGAAGACGTGGCCGACCACTGCACCGTGTGCCACAAGTGCGAGTCGCCGTGCCCGGTGAAGATTGACTTCGGCGATGTGACCATGAACATGCGCAACCTGCTGCGCAAGATGGGGCAGAAGTCCTTCCGCCCGGGCAACGCCGCGGCCATGATGTTCCTCAACGCCACCAGCCCCGAGACCATCAAGTTCATGCGCGCGGCCATGGTCGGCGTCGGATTCAAGGCCCAGCGCTTGGCCCACAGCGTGTTGCGCCTGGCCGCCAAAAAGCAAACCGCCAAGCCGCCGGCCTCGGTGGGCACTGCGCCCATCAAGGATCAGGTGATTCATTTCATCAACAAGAAAATGCCCGGCGGCCTGCCCAAGAAAACTGCGCGCGCGCTCCTGGACATTGAGAACTCGGACTACGTACCCATCATCCGCAACCCGCAAACCACCACCGCGGAGACGGAGGCGGTGTTTTACTTCCCCGGTTGCGGCAGCGAGCGCCTGTTCAGCCAGGTCGGTCTGGCCACCCAGGCCATGCTGTGGCATGCCGGCGTGCAGACCGTGCTGCCGCCGGGCTACCTGTGCTGTGGCTATCCGCAGCGCGGCAGCGGCCAGTTTGACAAGGCCGAGAAGATCATCACCGACAACCGTGTGCTGTTCCACCGCGTGGCCAACACCCTCAACTACCTCGACATCAAAACCGTAGTGGTCAGCTGCGGCACCTGCTACGACCAGCTGCAGGGCTACGAGTTCGACAAGATCTTCCCCGGCTGCCGCATCATCGACATCCACGAGTTCTTGCTGGAAAAGGGAATCACGCTCGGCGCCCAAGCAGGCGCGGGCTACCTGTACCACGACCCCTGCCACAGCCCGATGAAGCTGCAGGACCCGATGAAAACCGTGAAGTCGCTGGTCGGCGATGCGGTCATCAAGAGCGAGCGCTGCTGCGGCGAATCCGGCACCTTGGGTGTGACCCGGCCCGATGTGTCGACCCAGATCCGCTTCCGCAAGGAGGAAGAGCTGCGCAAGGGCGAGGTCGCTTTGCGCGCCCTGACCGCGCCGGCGGGCGAGTCGTCCGATACGCCGCGTAATGTGAAGATTCTCACCAGCTGCCCGAGCTGCCTGCAGGGCCTCTCGCGCTATGGCGACGACCTGAACAACGGCCTGCTGGAGGCCGACTACATCGTGGTCGAAATGGCAAACCAGATCCTTGGCAAGGAGTGGCTGCCCGAATATGTGCAAATCGCCAATGCCGGTGGCATTGAGCGCGTCTTGGTCTGAAGGTCGCTATGGCAGGTCTTACATCCAACACCCCCACGCCGCTGGACCTTACCGTCCACGGCCAGTCGCGATTGCTTGAGGTGAGCTTTTCTGATGGCGCGCGCTTTCGCATTCCGCTGGAGCTGATGCGGGTGTACTCCCCATCCGCCGAAGTGCAGGGCCACGGGCCCGGCCAGGAGGTTCTGCAAACCGGCAAGCGCATGGTGGAGCTGCTCGCGCTGGACCCGGTAGGCAACTACGCGGTGCAGCCCCGTTTTTCCGACGGGCATGACAGCGGCATCTTCACTTGGGACTATCTGTATTTTCTGGGCTCCCAGCAGGACAGCCTCTGGCAGGAATACGAGAGCAAGCTGCAGGCCGGCGGCGTCTCGCGGGACGCGCCCATGCCGCCCAAAGGCGGGCAGGGCTGCGCCAGTCACTAAGCAAAACCAGCTGATTGCTATACTTTCGGTAGCTGTCGGCGCATGTGTAACGGGCGCAAACGGCTCACTTGATTGAAAACTATGAGCACCACCCATTTCGGTTTCAAGTCAGTTGACGAGTCGGAGAAGGCCCGCCACGTGCGCGGCGTGTTCGACTCGGTCGCGCCAAAGTACGACCTGATGAACGACCTGATGTCCGCAGGCCTGCACCGCGCCTGGAAGGCCTACACCGTGTTGGTTGCCAACTTGCACGAAGGCGACAAGGCCCTCGACATCGCCGGCGGCACCGGCGACCTGGCCATGGCCTTCTCCAAAAAGGTGGGCAAATCGGGCCAGGTGGTGCACACCGATATCAATGAGGCCATGCTCTCCACCGGCCGCAATCGCCTGCTGGACGCCGGCATCGCCTTGCCCACGCTGGTGTGCGATGCCGAAAAGTTGCCCTTTCCCGACCATTATTTCAATGTGGTCAGCGTGGCCTTCGGCCTGCGCAATATGACGCACAAGGACGTGGCGCTGGCCGAGATGCAGCGGGTGCTCAAGCCCGGAGGCAAGCTCTTGGTGCTGGAGTTTTCCAAGGTGGCGCCGCCGCTGGAGAAAATTTACGACTGGTATTCCTTCAAGGTGCTCCCCCGTCTGGGCCAGTGGATTGCCGGCGACGACGCAAGTTACCGGTATCTCGCCGAGTCCATCCGCATGCACCCCGGCCAGGGGGAGCTAAAGACCCTGATGCACAAAGCGGGTTTCGGGCATGTGGACTATCACAACCTGACCGGCGGCATTGCGGCCTTGCATGTTGGAATCAAGCGCTGAAATAACATTTTCGGAGGTGACTATGAAATTATGGACATTGGTTTTAACCGTCGCATTGGCCCTGACGGGACTGAACGCAGAGGCCGCCAAGCGCATGGGCGGCGGTAAGTCGGTCGGCAAGCAGTCGAGCAACGTAACGCAGCGCGATTCGGCAGGCCCGGCACCGGCAGCACCTGGTGCGGCCGGCCAGAGCGCGAACAGCGCCGCCGCCAAACCCGCTGCCGCTGCGCAGCCGCCGAGCCGCCCGTGGGGCGCCATGCTGGGTGGCCTGGCCGCCGGTCTGGGCTTGGCCTGGTTGGCGAGCTCCCTCGGAATGGGTGAGGCATTCGGCAACATCCTGATGTTCGGACTGCTGGCTCTGGGTGTGATGCTGGCCATCGGCTGGTTCATGCGCCGCCGCAAGCCCGCGCAGTCCTCTTCGCCCTTTGCCTTTGAGGGCGCGGGCGGTGCACCGGTGCAAGACGCACCCAACTACCGCGCTGAAAACGTAGGCAACGACGCCTCGGCCCGTCCGTGGGAGCGCAGCACCATGGCCTTCGAAGCGCCGCAGGCGAGCGCATCAGGCGGCTCCATCATCGGTTCTGGCTTGATGGGCTCGCAGAACTGGGGCGTGCCTGACGGCTTTGATACCGAAGGCTTCCTCCAGTCCGCCAAGGCAAACTTCGTGACCCTGCAGGCTGCATGGGACCGCTCTGACGTGGCCGCCCTGCGCGCCATGATGACTGACGACATGACCCGCGAAATTCAGACCCAGCTGGGCGAGCGCGAAACCCACACCGGCGCCGGCCAGAACCGCACTGATGTGGTGATGATCGAAGCCCGCCTGCTCGGCATCGAAGAGTTGTCCGACGAATACATGGCCAGCGTGGAGTTCTCCGGCATGATCCGCGAGGAGCCCTCGGCCGGTCCGAGCCCCTTCCGCGAAGTCTGGAATATGACCAAAGCCAAGAGCGGCAACAGCGGCTGGCTGGTAGCCGGCGTGCAGGCCCTGCAGTAAGCGCGGACTTTTTTCAGGCTGATAATCGGGGACTATGGCAACACAGTCCCCTTTTTCTTTTCTGGAAGACCTCTTCCAGAAGCTCCCAACCCCACCCGCACCGCCCGCCTGGATGGTGGAAGAAACCCACCGCCGCATCGTGCTGTTGCTCAATCATGTGCTGCAGCAGGAGCCCCAGGCGATGGAGCGGCTGGCCCGCCAGAAGGGCCGTGTCGTGCACGCCCAGTGGCGCGAATACTCCTTCCGCGTGCAAGCCACGCCGGTCGGTCTTCTCGACCTGGCGGGCCCGGAAGCTAAGCCGGACCTCACCCTCACCATCACCGAACACTCTCCGGTGACCATTGCCCAGACGGTCCTGCAGGGCGCCAAGCCCAACGTGCGCGTGGAGGGCGATGTGCAACTGGCAGCCGAAGTGAACTGGCTGGTAGACCACGTCCGCTGGGACATGGAGGAAGACCTCTCCAAATTCATGGGCGACGCGCCGGCGCACATGCTGGTGCAGGCCTGCACCACCGTGGCAGAGGCACTGCAGCAATTTGTGGGCAAGCGCGCCGCTTCGCATCCGTCCCGCGGCCCGTCTCTATGAGCCGTCTCGGCCGGGGGCTGTTTATTGCCTGGGTGGTTTTGCGGTATGGCTTGGATGAGCTGGTACTGACTAGTTTCCAAACGCCCTGGCTGCGCTTGCTGGCGCGCATCGTTTCCGTAGGCCGCTCGCTGGACGAACCGCGCGGCCAGCGTCTGCGCGAGGCGCTGGAGCGCCTGGGGCCGATCTTCGTGAAGTTCGGACAGGTGCTCTCCACCCGCCGCGACCTGCTGCCGCTGGACATCGCCAACGAGCTTGCCAAGTTGCAAGACCGTGTGCCGCCGTTTGATTCCGCGGTGGCGGTGGCCACCATCGAGCGTGCCCTGGGCAAGCCGGTGTCTGAATTGTTCGTGTCGTTTGAGCGCACGCCGGTGGCCAGCGCCTCGATTGCTCAGGTGCACTTTGCGGTGCTGCGCGACCGCAGTGGTCGCGAGCGCGAAGTGGCGGTCAAAGTGCTGCGCCCCGACATGCTGCGGGTCATTGATAAAGACTTGAGCCTGATGCGCATGATGGCCGGCTGGGTCGAGGGCCTCTCGGCAGACGGCAAGCGCCTCAAGCCGCGAGAGGTGGTGGCAGAGTTCGATAAGTACCTGCACGACGAGCTGGATTTGGTGCGCGAAGCCTCCAGCGCCGCCCAGCTGCGCCGCAACATGGAGGGGCTGAACCTGGTTCTCATCCCCGAGATGCTCTGGGATTACTGCACCACCGAAGTCCTGGTGATGGAGCGCATGCATGGCGTGCCCATCAGCCAGCTCGACACCCTGCGCGCGGCCGGTGTCGACATTGCCAAGCTCGCACGCGACGGCGTCACGCTGTTTTTCACGCAGGTGTTTCGTGATGGTTTTTTCCATGCGGACATGCACCCCGGCAACATCCAAGTCAGCCTGGCGTCCGAGACATTCGGGCGCTATATCTCGCTCGACTTCGGCATCGTCGGCACTCTGACCGAGGTGGACAAAGAGTATCTCGCGCAAAACTTCGTAGCTTTCTTCCGGCGCGACTACAAGCGCGTGGCCGAGCTGCACATCGAGTCGGGCTGGGTTCCCGCTGCCACGCGGGTGGACGAGCTCGAAGCTGCGGTGCGCGCCGTGTGCGAGCCCTACTTCGACCGGCCCCTGAAAGAAATTTCGCTCGGGCTGGTGCTGATGCGCCTGTTCCAGACCTCGCGCCGCTTTCAAGTCGAAATCCAGCCGCAGCTGGTGCTCCTGCAAAAAACGCTGCTCAATATTGAAGGCTTGGGGCGCGACCTCGACCCCGAGCTCGACCTGTGGGCCACCGCCAAGCCGTTTCTGGAAGAGTGGATGCTCAAGCAAGTGGGACCGCAGCGTCTGCTGCACGAGCTCAAGGCCCAGGCTCCGCGCTACGCCAAGATGTTGCCCGAGCTGCCGGGTTTGCTGCACCAGTACCTCAAGCGGGGTCAAGGCAGTCCGGAGCTTCTGATGCGTGAACTGCTGCAAGAGCAAAAGCGCACCAACCGCTTGCTGCAAGTGCTGGTGGCGGTGGTCATTGGCTTCTCGGTGGGGCTGGTGGCGGTTCAGCTCGTGTCACACCTGCGGTGGTTTGGAGGCGGGCTCCTATAATTGAGGGCTTTGCAACTCCTGTCTGAGCGCTAATTTCATGCCCATTTACGCCTATAAATGTGAGTCCTGCGGGTTTGCCAAGGACGTTTTGCAAAAAATCTCGGATGCGCAGCTCCAAGATTGCCCCCAGTGCAACGCACCCGCCTTCAAAAAACAAGTCACCGCGGCCGGCTTTCAGCTGAAGGGCTCGGGCTGGTATGTGACTGATTTCAAAGGTGGCAACGCGCCCGCGCCGGCCTCGGCGGGTGCTCCCGCTGGTACAGCGTCCAGCCCAGGTGCCGCCGGCTCCGGCAGCGATGGTGGTGCAGCCGCTTCTGAGGCAGCGTCCGCCCCCAAGTCAGAAGCCAGCCCCGCAGCTCCGGCAGCGGCTGCAAGCAGCACAACCCTTCCCCCACCCCCTGAATCGGAGCCGCCGTGCCCATCAAGAAATACCTCCTTACCGGCCTGATGGTGTGGCTTCCCCTGGCCATCACCTTGTGGGTGCTCCTCTGGTTGGTCGGACTGCTGGACGCTCTATTCGCCAGCGTGCTGCATGGCGTGGCGGTGGTCACGCCGGTGTCCTCAGGCGCTGTGCTGGAGCGGCTTCAGCACATCCCCGGGCTGGGGGTGCTGCTGGTGTTCGTGGTGCTGCTCGTTACCGGCGGCCTGGTCTCCAACGTGGCGGGCCGCTGGTGGGTCAAGCAGTGGGACAAGCTCTTCACCAACATTCCCATCGTCAAGTCCATCTACACCAGCGTCAAGCAGGTCTCCGACACCCTGTTCTCGAGCAGCGGTAACGCGTTTCGTACCGCGCTGCTGATTCAATACCCGAGAGAAGGGTGCTGGACGATTGCCTTTCAGACCGGCACGCCCAGCGGCGAGTTGGCCTCGCATCTGGGCGCTGATGTGGTCAGCGTCTATGTGCCGACCACGCCCAACCCGACCAGCGGCTTCTTTTTGGTGCTGCCCCGCAAAGACGTGATCGAGCTCGATATGAGCGTTGATCAGGCTCTGACCTATGTTATTTCCATGGGTTCGGTCGCCCCGGCAGACCCCGCCGCTGCACCTGTGGCGCCCCGCTCCTGATTTGTTACCAACCCGCTGCATGGCTGCAGCGCATTGAAAGTTCCCTATGGCTATGCGTACTCACTACTGCGGTCTTGTGACCGAGGCCCTGCTGGGCCAGACCGTGACCCTGTGTGGTTGGGTCAATCGTCGCCGTGACCACGGCGGCGTGATTTTTGTGGATGTGCGGGACCGCGAAGGTTATGTGCAGGTGGTCTGTGACCCCGACCGCGCCGATATGTTCAAGGTGGCTGAAGAGATTCGCAACGAGTTCTGCGTGCAGATCAAGGGCCTGGTGCGTTTGCGCCCCGATGGCACGACCAATGACGGCCTCAAGAGCGGCAAGATTGAGGTGCTGTGCCACGAACTCACCGTGCTCAATGCCTCGGTCACGCCCCCCTTTCAACTGGACGAAGACAACCTCTCGGAAACCACACGCCTGACCCACCGGGTGCTGGACCTGCGCCGCCCTTACATGCAAAACAACCTGATGCTGCGTTACCGCGTGGCCATGGAAGTGCGCAAGTTTCTGGATGCCAACGGTTTTGTCGATATTGAAACCCCCATGCTCACCAAAAGCACGCCCGAAGGCGCTCGCGACTACCTGGTGCCCAGCCGGGTGCATGACGGGCAGTTTTTCGCATTGCCGCAGTCGCCCCAGCTGTTCAAGCAGCTGCTGATGGTGGCTGGTTTTGACCGCTACTACCAGATCACCAAATGCTTTCGCGACGAAGACCTGCGTGCCGACCGCCAGCCCGAGTTCACCCAGATTGATATCGAGACCTCCTTCCTGACCGAAGAAGACATCCGCGAGATGTTCCAGGGCATGATCATCACCGTGTTCAAGAACACCATCGGCGTGGATCTGGGTGAGTTCCCGGTGATGAGCTACTTCGATGCCATGCGCCTGTACGGCTCCGACAAGCCCGACCTGCGCGTGAACCTGCAGTTCGCCGAGCTCACTGATGTGATGAAGGACGTGGACTTCAAGGTGTTCTCCGGCGCCGCCACCATGAAGGGCGGTCGTGTGGTGGCCCTGCGCGTGCCCGGAGGCTCGGTCGAAGGCGGCGGCATCAGCCGCGGCGAGATTGATGCGTACACCGAATTCGTCAAGATTTATGGCGCCAAGGGGCTGGCGTACATCCGCGTGAATGATGCAGCCAAGGGAGCGTGTCCGGATGCCAACGGCAAGTCAACATGGCCCGGGCTGCAAAGTCCCATCGTCAAAAACATCCACGACGCCGCGCTCACCGCGGTGCTGGAGCGCACCGGCGCGCAAGACGGCGACCTGATCTTCTTTGGCGCTGACAAAGAAAAAATCGTGAACGACGCCATTGGCGCGCTGCGCATCAAGATCGGCCACAGCGAATTCGGCAAGAAAAACGGCCTGTTCACCGCCGGCTGGCGCCCGATGTGGGTGGTCGACTTCCCGATGTTCGAGTTCGACGAAGACAACCAGCGCTATACCGCAGTGCACCACCCCTTCACCGCGCCCAAGGAAGGCCACGAAGACTGGATGGTCACCGCGCCCGAGAAATGCATCTCTCAGGGCTACGACATGGTCTTGAACGGCTGGGAAATGGGTGGCGGCTCGGTGCGGATTCACCGCGCAGACGTACAACAAAAAGTGTTTGATGCGCTCAAGATCACCCCCGAAGAGGCTCAGCTGAAGTTCGGCTTCCTGCTCGATGCGCTGCAATACGGCGCGCCGCCCCACGGCGGCCTGGCCTTCGGGCTGGACCGCATCGTCACCCTGATGACGGGTGCCGAGTCCATCCGCGACGTGATTGCCTTTCCCAAGACCCAGCGCGCCCAGTGCCTGCTCACCCAGGCGCCGAGCCCGGTGGATGAAAAGCAACTGCGCGAGCTGCACATCCGCCTGCGCAACGTCGATTTGGCGAACCCCGCCTGAGGCGTACAGACGCCCGGGGTGGCTGATGCACAATGAAAGGGCGTCCTTGCGGGCGCCCTTTATCGCTCGTGAGGGCGCCCTTTTTGGATGGTGAGGCCCATGCCCAGCAGCTTCAAAATTCCGCAGTCGGTGCTGGTGGTGATTTACACGCCTCAGCGCGATGTGCTGCTCATCAAGCGCACAGAGTCCGACCCGGACGCGCCGCCGTTCTGGCAATCGGTGACCGGCAGCAAAGACCACGAAGATGAAGACTGGGCAGAAACTGCCGCCCGAGAGGTGTGGGAAGAAACCGGCCTTGACTGCCGCCCGGGCGCTCCCCTGTGCGCCCACTTGCGCGACTGGAGGCTGGAAAACACCTACACCATCTACCCCCGCTGGTTGCACCGCTACGCCCCGGGCGTGACGCACAACACCGAGCGCGTCTTCGGCCTCATGGTGCCGGCGGTGTGCGATGTAGCCCTGCAGCCGCGCGAGCACACCGATTTTTGCTGGCTGCCCTATGCGCAGGCGGCCGACCTGTGCTTTTCGCCCTCCAATGCCGAGGCGGTGCTGCAGCTCACCCATCTGCCCCCTGAGGGATTCGCTTCGATCCAGCGCGGGCCGCTGCTGTGAAGCCGGGCACCCTGCGGGTCGTGAGTTACAACATCCACAAAGGCGTGCAGGGCGTAGGCCCGTTGCGCCGGCTGGAGATTCACAACCTCAGCCACTCCATGGCGAAGATGGATGCCGATTTGCTGTGCCTGCAGGAAGTTCGCAAGACCCACCAGGGCGAGGCCCGGCATTTCCCGCATTGGCCGGACCAGCCGCAGGCCGACTTTCTGGCGCCGGAGGGGTACCACACGGTGTACCGCACCAATGCCTTCACGCGGCAAGGTGAGCACGGCAACGCTTTGCTCAGCCGCTGGCCGGTGGTGCTGCACCAGCACGAGGACATGTCGGACCACCGGTTGGAGCAGCGCGGGCTGCTGCATGCCGAGCTGGATGTGGCCGGGCGCAGCGTGCATGTGCTGGTGCTGCATTTGGGCCTAATCCGCTCCAGTCGCACACGGCAGCTGCGTCAGCTGCTCCGTTTTTTAGAGCGTGAGGTGCCGCGTTCGGCCCCGGTGGTGGTGGCGGGCGACTTCAACGACTTGCCGGACTGGGTGGCGCGGCAGCTTGCTCCGGCTGGGCTGGAGGCGCCCCGGGCGCTTCGCTGTGCGACTTTTCCGGCGCGCTTGCCGCTGGTGCAGCTCGACCATGTATTTGCCCGCGGACTGCAGCCTCTGGGTGTGCGGGTTCCCAAGGGGCTGGCCTGGTCCCGCATGTCGGACCACCTCCCCCTGATCACCGAATGGGGGCTGCCGCCCGCCCCGCCATGCTGAGGTCTGCCACGCTGACAGCAGGGCACTCGCTGGAGTTGCTCGAGGGAGGGGCGCAGTTTTTTCCTGCCCTGATTGCGGCAATGGACGGTGCCGCGCGCGAGGTGCGGCTGGAGACCTATATCTTCGACTTTGACCCGCAGGGCATTGCTGTGGCACAGGCGCTCGAGCGCGCCGCAGGGAGAGGTGTGGCGGTGTTTGTGGTGGTGGACGGCGTCGGCACGCCCCGCGTTCCGCAGGAATGGCAGCAGCGCTGGGCGCAGAGCGGGGTGCGCTGGCAACAGTTTCAGCCCTTGGGGCAATGGGGGCTGCTGATGCCCGGGCAGTGGCGGCGCATGCACCGCAAGTTGTGTGTGGTGGACGGCGAGTGGGCGTTTTGTGGTGGCATCAATGTGCTGGACGACTGGCTGGACTCCCGCCACGGCCCGCTGAGCGCGGCCCGGCTGGACTATGCCGTCAAGGTGCGCGGCCCCTTGGTAGAGCAGTGCCTGCAGGCGATGCAGCAATTCTGGGCGCGTGCGCAGGTTGCGCGCCAGCTCGAGCATTTGCAGTGGCGCGAAGTGCGCAGCCAGTGGCCGCAATGGCGCTCGTTGCCGTCCTCCGGCAAGCCCTTGCAAGCGCTTGCAGCCCAGACGGATGCCGCCACTGGTGCTGCCGACAGCCATGCGGCGCTGGTGTTGCGCGACAACGTGCGTAACCGCAGCCGCATCGAGCGCAGCTACCTCAAGGCCATAGGCGAGGCACGCCACGAGGTGGTGCTGGCGAATGCGTATTTCCTGCCCGGCGGGCGATTGCGCCGCGCCCTGATGCATGCCGCGCGGCGGGGTGTGCGGGTGCAGGTGGTGGTGCAGGGGCGCTACGAATATTTCATGCAGTACCACGCCAGCCGGCCGGTACTGGGCGAGCTGGTGCGCGCGGGGGTGGAGATTTACGAGTACACGCCGGGTTTCTTGCACGCCAAAGTGGCGGTGGTCGACGGTGTGTGGGCCACGGTGGGCTCCTCCAATCTTGATCCCTTGAGCCTGCTGCTGGCCCGCGAGGCGAATGTGGTGGTGTACGACGCTGCCTTCGCGCAGCGCCTGCAGGCAGCATTGCTGACGGTCATCAGCGGCAGCACCCGCCGCTGGGATATTGCGGCCGATGCCCGGCGCCCCTGGCACCAGCGCGTGCGCGACAGGCTGGCCTTCGGGCTGATGCGGTTTTTGATATTCTTTAGCGGTATCCGCTACTAGTTTGATAGCTGCTCGCGCAATGCCTACGGGCGCTTGATTGCAAAAACCCTTTAAATCCAATCGCTGCTACCATCGCTGCACTTTCATGACAACCTCATTCACTATGCCCCCCAATGACGAAGCGGAAGGAACGCCGGTTTCCGTAAAAATCCGCGAACGCCTGCAGGCGTCCCGCAAGCGTTTCCATGCCAATGACAACATCGCCGACTTCATCCAACCCGGCGAGCTCGAGTCCTTGCTCGATGAAGTCGAAGTCCAGATGCGCGGTGTGCTCACCAGTTTGGTGATCGACATCCAGAACGACCACAACACCGACAACACCGCCCGCCGTGTGGCCAAGATGTACCTCAATGAGGTCTTCCGCGGCCGCTATGTGCCCGCGCCCACCATTACCGAGTTCCCCAATGTCGGCCACCTCAATGAGCTGATGATCGTGGGCCCCATTACCGTGCGCAGCGCCTGCAGCCACCACTTCTGCCCCGTGATCGGCAAGATTTGGATCGGCGTCATGCCCAACGAGCACACCAATGTGATTGGCCTCTCCAAATACGCGCGCCTGGCCGAATGGATCATGGGCCGCCCGCAGATCCAGGAAGAGGCGGTGGTGCAGCTGGCCGACTTGATCCAACACAAGACCCAGCCCGACGGACTGGCTATCGTCATGGAAGCGAGTCACTATTGCATGGCTTGGCGGGGCGTGAAGGACATGAACAGCAAGATGATCAACTCGGTCATGCGCGGTGTGTTCCTCAAAGACCCCAACCTGCGCCGCGAATTTTTGTCCCTCATTCCCCAGAAAGGTTAATGCCATGTTGGTCCGTTTGCTTTATGCCAGCCGCGCCCTCGACTCCAACCCCGAGGCGATCGACACCATCCTGGCCCAGTCCCGCAATTACAACCCTACCTGCGGCATCACCGGGATTCTGTGCTACGGCGGCGGCATCTTTTTGCAGGCCATCGAAGGCGGCCGCATGGCAGTGAGCGAGCTCTACGGCCACATTCAGAGAGACAAGCGGCACAAGGAAGTGGTGCTGCTGCACTACGAAGAAATCACCGAACGCCGTTTCGGTGGCTGGACCATGGGGCAGGTCAACATGTCCAAGATCAACACCAACATCCTGCTCAAGTACGCAGAGCGCCCCGAGCTCGACCCCTACGCAGTCTCGGGCAAGGTGTCTCTGGCTTTGCTGGAAGAACTGATGGCCACGGCCTCCATCATCGGGCGCGCCTGAGCGAGAGCGTTTCGACATGAGCCTGCTGGTTGGTTGCGATTTCACCAGCAGCCCCAGCACCCGCAAGCCCATCGTCTGCGCCCGCGGTCACCAGAGCGCCGGCCGGCTGGTGCTCGAGGGCCTGCAAACATTGCCTTCGCTGGATGCGTTTTCGCAGTGGCTGGTTCAGGACGGGGCCTGGGTGGGCGGGTTTGACCTGCCGTTCGGCCTGCCGCGCGAACTGGTGCAGACCCTGGATTGGCCCCTGCAGTGGGGGCCCTGCCTGCGGCATTACGCCAGCCTCTCGCGTCAGGAGATCCGCGACCAGTTCTCTGCCTTTTGCGACGCGCGCCCTGTGGGCGGCAAATTCGCCCACCGTGCCACTGACCGGCCGGCCGAATCAAGCCCCTCGATGAAATGGGTGAACCCGCCGGTGGCCTTCATGCTGCACGCCGGTGTGCCCCGCCTGATGGACGCCGGTGTGTACCTGCCCGGCCTACAGGAAGCGCCCGCCGGCCCGCCTGCTGGGATGCGGGTGGGGTTGGAGGCCTACCCCGGCATGGTGGCTCGCGCCATCATCGGCGCGCGCAGCTACAAAAGCGATGACCGGGCCAAGCAAACGCCCGAGCGGCTGATAGCCCGCAAAGACCTGCTCAACGCGCTTGAGACCGGGCAGCACCGCTGGCAGGTCCGTCTCAAGCTGCGCCATGCGCAGCGCGATGCGCTGGTGGACGACGCCAGCGGCGACAGCCTGGATGCGGTGTTATGCCTTCTGCTGGCCGCTTGGGCTGAAGCGCAAAGCCTGCAAGGCCACCCGCTGTGGGGCCTGCCGGCAGATCTGGACCCCTTGGAGGGCTGGATCATTTCGGCTTGACGGGCACCGGTGCCGGCGGCTGAGGAGCCGCAGGCGACTTTGGCGGGCTCAGTTGCCTTTGGAGCCCACGACCTCGGCCACCTTGACGGCGAGCTGCGACACCGCTAGCGCGGCGGGGCTGCCGGGCGTGGCCTGCATCAGCAACTGGCGGCGCATGATGGCCTGGCGCACTGCGGGGTCGGCGGGAATATCGCCCATGTGCACCAATCGCAGCGGCCGGCCGCTGTCGGTGGTGACAAAACGGTCCAGCACCTGTTGCAGCTGCGTGGTGATGGCTCGGCCGTCGCCCAGACGCGCGGTCTGGTTAATCACCATGCGGATGGTTTCACGCTTTTGCTGGCCCACCAGTACCTTGATGGTGGCGTAGGCGTCGGTTAGCGAAGTGGGTTCGGGGGTGGCAACCACCAGCACCTCGGAGGCCAGCGACACCGCAAACAGCACCACATCCGAGATGCCGGCGCCGGTGTCCAAAATCACCACATCGTAGTGGGGCACCAGCCCGTTCATGATGCGCAAAAAGTCGCCGCGCACCTCGGGCGTAAGGCGCGAATACTCCACCATGCCCGAGCCCGCCAGCAGCACAGAAAAACCGCCCGGCGCCCGGATGATGGCGTCTTCGAGCTTGGCCTTGCCGGTGAACACATCGTGCAGGGTGACCTTAGGGTAGAGGTTGAGCACTACGTCCAGGTTGGCCAGACCGAGGTCGGCGTCCAGCACCAGCACCCGCTGCCCGCGCTTGGCCATGGCGGCGGCGAGGTTGGCGGAGAAAAACGTCTTGCCCACGCCCCCTTTGCCGCTGGTCACGGCAATGACTTTGCCCCAAGGCTTGAGGGGGGCGCCTGCCTTGCCCTCGGCCGATTCAGGTGGATTCAACACGTCAGACATCAAATAAACCTTTGCACAGCGGCGCCGGCATGGAGGCCGGTCGGATCGCTAGAAATACCCTCAATCCATGCCGGCTCGCCCAGGGCGAGGTGGCCGAAGAGCATGCTTTTTTCTTCGGCGCTGACATAGATTTCCTGTTGCGTGTCCAGAAAAACGCAGTTGCGGCCCTCGCTCTTGGCGCGGTAGAGCTGCATGTCGGCGCGTTCGGTCCACAGGCTGGTGGTCGATCGCACCCACTCGGGCGCAAAGGCGCCGCCGATGCTCACAGACACATGGATAGTCAGCCCCGGCGCAATGGGTATTGCCATCGCCTCGATGTGCGCGCGGATGCGCTCTGCCACCGCCGTGCCGTAGCTGGTGTGGCAGCTCGGCAGGATGAGGGCAAATTCCTCGCCGCCGAAGCGGCAGACGGTATCCATCTGACGCACGGAGGTGGCGAGCAGCCTGGCAATGGCCTGCAGCACCTGGTCGCCGGCCTGGTGGCCGTAGTTGTCGTTGACGCGCTTGAAGTTGTCGATGTCAACCATCAACAGCAATGCGGGCTCGCCCGAGCGGGCCACCATGTCGATGGAACGCTCCAGCACGCTGCGGAAATGGCGGCGGTTGCCCAGACCGGTCAGGGGGTCTCGCAGCGAGAGCTCGCACAAGCCGTCGATCAGGGCTTGCAGATACGCGGCGGGGGACAGATCGGGCGCGGGCAAAGGTGCGCCCGCATCGTGGTCCAGCAAGGCGATTGCATCGTCCAGCCGGAGGCGCTGTAGCTCAACAAGGGAGGAAGTAAGCGTTTGGGCCACGGGAGGTGAGATTTGATGAAAGAAAGTCTAACAGGAAGCCTGCGCTGCGCGCGTGCCACGCAGGCTTCCAAAGCACCAAACTGGCAGGCCCGAGGGCCTTAATTGGCGGCCTGCCGAGACCCGCAAACCGTACATGCTGGATTGCGTGGCAGGCGAATGTCGGTCCACTCCATGCGCAGCCCGTCAAGCAGCAGCATGCGTGTGGCCAGTGTGCCGGGCAGTCCCAGCACCAGCTTGAGCGCTTCGGCCGCCTGCATGGAGCCGATGATGCCCACCAGCGGTGAAAACACGCCCATGGTGGAGCACTCGGTGGGAGGCGGCGCGTCGTCCGGCGGAAACGCACAGGCGTAGCAGGGAGACGTGGGAACGCGGCTGTCGTACACAGCGATCTGCCCGTCAAACCGGATGGCAGCGCCAGATACCAGCGGTACACCAGCCCGCACGCAGGCCTGATTGACCGCTTGGCGGGAGCTGAAGTTGTCGCAGCAGTCCAGCACTACATCCACGTCCGCCAGCACACTGTCCAGCCAGGCCTTGTCGGCAAGTGCCTGCACAGCATTCACCGCGGTGTGGGGGTTGAGTGCTCCTAAAGCAGTAGCAGCTGAGGCAACCTTGGCCTGGCCTACGCTGGACGTGGAGTGGATGATCTGGCGCTGCAGGTTGGTGAGGTCGACCACATCCGGATCGATCAGGGTGAGCTGACCGATGCCCGCGGCCGCAAGGTACATGGCAGCCGGTGCCCCCAGGCCGCCTGCGCCTACGATGAGCGCATGGGCCTGCCGGATGCGCTGCTGGCCCTCGATGCCGATTTCATCCAGGAGAATGTGGCGCGAGTAGCGCAGCAGTTCCTCGTCGGTCATCGGGAAGGTTAGTTGTCCTTGACGTCTTCTTTGCGTTCGACTTGCGTTTTGCTCACCAGCACCGGCTTGCCCTTGAGCTGGTTGAGGGCCTGCAAGAGCTGGAAGTCTTTGTCCGAGCCGAACTCGGGGACCTTGCGCTCAGCGGCGGGCTTGCGTGACTCTTCCTCGAGCCGTTTGAGGGCTTCATCACGCGCCTTCTCGCGGGCGGTGTCTTTCTTGTCTTCGCCCTGGCCGCTGCTCAAGTGCTTTTCCAGGTCGGCTTCGCGCATGCGCAGGGCGGCAAACGGGCTGCCCTCTTCGGTTTCGTCGACCATCACATCCGGCACGATGCCCTTGGCCTGAATGGATCGACCGCTTGGCGTGTAGTAGCGCGATGTGGTGATTTTCAGGCCGGTATCGGGCCCCAAGGGGCGGAAGGTCTGCACCGAGCCCTTGCCGAAGGACTGGCTACCCAGAATGGTGGCGCGTTTGTGGTCCTGCAGGGCGCCGGCCACGATTTCGCTGGCCGATGCCGAGCCTTCGTTCACCAGCACCACCAGCGGCACCTTTTTAAGCGCAGCGGGAAGCGTCTTGAGCGCTTCAGCACCTTGCAGGCCGCGAATGTCGCTGGCGGTGGCACGCAGCACCTGTTTGCTGTCGGCGGTTTGGCCTTTGGTGGAGACTACGGTCACGTTCTCCGGCAAGAAAGCGGCCGACATGGCCACCGCGGATGTCAACAGGCCGCCCGGGTCATTGCGCAAGTCCAGCACCATGCCCTTGATCTTGGGGTCCTGCTTGTAAAGCTCTTCCACCTTCTTGGCGAAATCTTCGAAGCTTCTCTCCTGGAACTGGCTCACGCGGATCCATGCATAGCCCGGCTCCACCATCTTGCCGCGCACCGACTGTTGCTTAATTTCTTCGCGCGTGATGGTCACCGGGAAGCTGCGGTTCTCGTCCTTGCGGAAAATCGTCAGCAGCACCTTGGTGTTGGGTTCGCCGCGCATGCGTTTGACGGCTTCATTCAGTGTGAGACCCTTGACGGCGGTGTCGTCAATCCTGGTGATCAGGTCGTTGGTCTTGAGGCCGGCGCGGAATGCGGGCGAACCTTCAATCGGCGACACGATTTTGACCAGGCCGTCCTCCTGGGTGATTTCGATGCCAACGCCGACAAACTTGCCGGAGGTGCCTTCGCGGAATTCCTTGAAGGACTTCTTGTCAAAGTACTGGGAGTGGGGGTCCAGGCTGGCGACCATGCCGGTGATGGCGTCGGTGATGAGCTTTTTCTCATCCACCGGCTCCACATAGTCGCTCTTGACCATGCCGAACACCGTGGCCAATTGCTGCAGCTCTTCCAATGGCAGCGGGGACAGGCTGCTACGCGCAACGGTCTGTAAAGAGACGGTAGTGAGGGCGCCGGCGACCACGCCCAATGCAACCCAGCCGGTGATTTTTAGTTTGTGACCCATAGTATTTCCTGTGCCGTACCAATATACACCGTGGCCCCACGGCGCAATGCAGAGCCGGCGCATACCCCGCAACAGCGCGCATTTTCCAGCAGACAACCGCCGACGCGGGCTGCGCTCAGGCTCTGCCTTGGGAGGCGACAGCTGCTGCTGCCTTGGCGGCCGCCTCGGCGTCGCCCAGGTAGTAGTGGCGTATCGGCTTCAGGTCGGCATCGAGCTCGTACACCAGCGGAATGCCGTTGGGGATGTTCACGCCCACGATGTCTTCGTCAGAAATGTTGTCGAGGTACTTGATCAGTGCGCGGATCGAGTTGCCGTGTGCGGCGACCACGATGCGCTTGCCGGCCTTGATGGCGGGCGCCATCGATTCGTTCCAGAAGGGCAGCACGCGCGCGACCGTGTCTTTCAGGCATTCGGTCAGGGGCACTTGCTCCGGGGGCAGCTTGGCGTAGCGCACGTCAGCGCGCTCACTGCGCGGGTCGCCGGCTTCGAGTGCGGGCGGAGGGGTGTCATAGCTGCGGCGCCAGACAAGTACTTGATCGTCGCCAAACTTCTTGGCCATGTCGGCTTTATTGAGCCCCTGCAGGGCGCCGTAATGGCGCTCGTTCAGGCGCCAGCTGTGCACCACGGGCAGCCAGGTTCGGTCCATCTCGTCCAGGGTATGCCACAGGGTGCGGATGGCGCGCTTGAGTACGCTGGTGTAGGCGACGTCGAATTCATAACCTTCGGCCTTGAGTTGGCGCCCTGCGTTCTTGGCCTGTTCGATGCCGGTGGGGGTCAGGTCCACATCGGTCCATCCGGTAAAGCGGTTTTCGAGATTCCAGGTGGATTCGCCGTGGCGAACGAGAACAAGTTTGTACATGGTGAGGGGTTCTATCGTTGCGAAAACCGACAGCAGGCAGCGTCGGTCAAGACGGCGCATTCTAAAATGCGGCTCCCGCGTGACGTAACCAACAAGGAACAAAGTGAAATTTTTTATCGATAACTGGATGCTGATTTCCATCGCACTATCCTCCGGCGGCCTGTTGCTGTGGCCGGTCCTGCAGGGTGCGACTGCGGTGGGCTTGGAGCCTTCCGGTGTCATTCAGTTGATCAACCGTGAGCGGGCTACGGTGGTGGACGTGTCGGACGCGGCCGAATTTGCCGGCGGCCATATTGTCGGATCCAAGAATCTGCCGCTGGCCGACCTGGAAGCCAAGTTGGCCGGCATGGTGAAGAACAAGACACTGCCCCTGGTGCTGGTCTGCCAAGCCGGGGCCCGCTCGGCACAGGCGGTGGGCCTGGCGAAAAAGCTGGGCTACGAGCAGGCCCAATCGCTGCAGGGCGGGCTCAAAGCATGGAAAGCCGCTAACCTCCCGGTGGAGAAGGCATGATTCAGGCTTCGCGATACCAAGGAAAATCTGTATGCAAACCGTCAAGATGTACACCACCGCTGTCTGCCCCTACTGCGTGCAGGCCAAGCGGATTCTCAAGTCAAAAGGCGTGGAGTCGATTGAAGAAATCCGCGTCGATCTGAGCCCTGACGACCGCGTCAAGATGATGGAGCTCACCGGCCAACGCACCGTTCCGCAAATCTTCATCGGCGAGACCCATGTGGGCGGTTGCGACGATTTGATGGCGCTCGACAGCCGTGGCGGCTTGCTGCCGTTGTTGGGTGCAGCTGCCTGACATAATTCCAACCAGTGTCAATTCCCCCAGCCCGTCGGCCTCGTTGCGGCGGGCTTTTGTTTATCCCAAAGAGACCTGACCATGTCCGACCAAGAACCCGTTTTCCAGATTCAGCGCGTCTACCTCAAAGAGGCTTCGCTGGAGCAACCCAATTCCCCTGCGATCCTGCTCGAGCAAGAGCAGCCCACGGTTGATATTCAGCTGGGTGTGGAAGCAGCTCCCGTGGCGGACGGCGTGTTCGAGGTGTGCGTCACTGCGACCGTGCAGGCCAAGATCAAGGACAAAACCGTTTTTCTGGTGGAGGCCAAGCAGGCCGGCATTTTCGAAATCCGCAACCTGCCCGAGGAGCAACTCGGCCAGATCATGGGCATTGCATGCCCGCAAATCGTCTATCCCTACCTGCGTGGCAACGTGGCCGATGTGATTCAGCGCTCCGGCTTCCCACCCGTGCATCTGTCTGAAATCAACTTCCAGGCCATGTACGAGCAGCAGCAGGCCAACACCACTTCCGCAAGCCTGCCCCAGTAACCGGATTTCAGGGGTTTTTGGCCCCTGGCCCCCGTAGAACATGCGCGAGCAGCTATGAAAATCATAGTATTGGGCGCCGGAGCCTGGGGCACGGCCTTGGCCATCAGCGCGGCCCGCAATGCCCGCCGGCAGCATGCGGTGACGCTATGGTCGCGTGATGCGGAGGCCGTCCGTGCCATGCAGGGCGAGCGCTCTAACCGGCGCTATTTGCCGGGTCGCGTGTTCCCGCCTACTTTGACTCTCAGCGCCGAGCCACTCGAGGTGTTGCTGACCCCGTGCGGCTCACCGCCGGACTTGGTCATCATCGCGACGCCCATGGCCGCCCTGCGGGAGATGTTGCAGCGCGTCTCGGCATTGAGTTGTCCGGTGGCCTGGCTTTGTAAAGGGTTTGAGGCTCCGGTGGGCGGCAGTCACGGCCTTCTGGGCCATGAGGTGCAATCCTTGGTAGCGCCTGGCTTGCACGCCGGAGTGCTGAGCGGCCCCAGTTTTGCGCAGGAAGTAGCTGCCGGACAGCCCACCGCCTTGGTGGCTGCCAGTGCCCATGAAGGCGTGCGCCGTGCGCTGGTGGACGCTTTTCACAGCGCCGAGCTGCGGGTTTATGCCAACGACGATGTGGTGGGCGTGGAAGTCGGCGGTGCGGTGAAAAACGTGCTGGCGATTGCCACCGGCCTGTGCGACGGGCTGGCGCTGGGGCTTAATGCGCGGGCAGCGCTCATCACCCGCGGACTGGCCGAAATCAGCCGACTCGGGCTGGCCCTGGGCGCGCGGCCCGAGACCTTCATGGGCCTGAGCGGTCTGGGCGATTTGGTGCTGACCGCCACCGGCGACCTCTCACGCAACCGCAAGGTCGGTCTCGCGCTGGCCCAGGGGAAGACGCTGGATCAGGCGGTCGCCGAGCTGGGCCATGTGGCCGAAGGTGTTTACAGCGCGCGCACCGTCTGGCAGCGCGCCAGCAGCCTGGGCATTGACATGCCGATCACCCAGGGCGTGGTGGACTTGCTCGACGGTCGGCTGCAGGCGGCGCAGGCCGTCATGGCGCTGATGGGCCGTGGGCCCGCTAACGAGGTTCATTAGCGGTCCCTCCAGCCGTGGCCGGCCCCGCTATCCCACAGCCGCCACCTTGGCAGCAATGTGGGCAATGGCCTCTTCCACCTGATCGACCAGCACCAGACACAGTTCGCCGGCTTGCAGCTTGTCTAGCGCGGTGTCGATGGCCAGAAACTCGCCGAAGACTTCAGTTTGTTGCGTGGTGCGCTTAGCCTGCGCCAGCCCCTCGCGCAGCAGTGTCAGCACCTCGCCATCTTTGCGGCCGCGCTGGCACTGGTCTTCAAACATCACCACCTCATCAAACGCATCACCCAAAATCTGGGTCTGCTGGCGGATGTCCTGGTCGCGCCGGTCGCCGGCGCCGCTGATGACCACCGAGCGGCGGCTGGCCGGCATGGCCTGTACCGCCTGCACCAGCGCCTGCATCGCGTCTGGGTTGTGGCCGTAGTCGGCAATCACGGTGGCGCCGCGGTAGTGGAATAAATTGAAGCGGCCGGCTGCATTGTGGTTGTCGTTCGAAAAAGTGGCCAGGCCCTGGCGGATGGCGTCCCATCCCAGCCCCAACGACCAGGCGGCGGCCACGCTGGCCATCACGTTTTCCACCTGAAAGCCAATCGTGCCGCCCATGGTGATCGGCACCTCGGACAGCGCAATCGACTCGGTCTGGCTGCCCTTGCGTGCTACCAGCTGCTTGCCCTGCACATAAACCACGGCATGGCCCTGCGCGCGGTGCGTGGCCATCACGGGGTTGTTCTTGTCCTCGGCAAAAAAGATGACCTGCCCCTTGCACTTGGCCGCCATGCGGGCCACGATGGGGTCGGCCGCGTTGAGCACGGCGGCGCCGGTGGCGGCTACGTTTTGCACAATCACCCGCTTGAGCACTGCCAGTTCGTCGACGGTGGTGATGTAGTTCAGACCCAGGTGGTCGCCGCTGCCCACATTGGTCACTACCGCCACATCGCACTTGTCGAACGCCAGCCCCTCGCGCAAGATGCCGCCGCGTGCGGTCTCCAGCACCGCAGCGTCTACATCGGGGTGCAGCAACACGCTCTTGGCGCTCTTGGGGCCGCTGCAGTCGCCGGTGTCGATGCAGTCGCCGTTCACGTAAACGCCGTCGGTGTTGGTCATGCCGACCCGCAAACCGCTGTGGGCGAGCACGTGCGAAATCAGCCGCACGGTGGTGGTTTTGCCGTTGGTGCCGGTCACCGCCACGATAGGAATGCGGCCGTCCTGTCCCTTCTTGAACATGCTGCCGATGATGGCCTCGCCCACCGCGCGGCCTTTGCCGAAGGAGGGCGAGAGGTGCATGCGCAGGCCGGGGGCGGCGTTCACCTCGACAATGCCGCCACCTTGTTCTTCGAGCGATCGCAGGATGCTGTCGCACACTACATCGACACCGCAGATATCGAGCCCCACCATGTGCGCCGCGGCAATGGCGCGGGCAGCGACCTCGGGGTGAACATCGTCAGTCACATCGGTGGCAGAGCCGCCGGTGGAGAGGTTGGCGTTGTTGCGCAAGTTGACCCGCTGGCCCTTGGCGGGCACCGAATCCGAGTTGAAACCTTGCGTGGCGAGCGTGGCCTTGGCGATTTCGTCGAACCGGATTTTGGTCAGTGAGGTGGAGTGGCCGGAGCCGCGGCGGGGGTCGGCATTGACCTGCGCCACCAGCTCGGCGATGGTGTGTTTGCCGTCGCCCACCACTTTCGGCGGATCGCGCCGCGCCGCCGCCACCAGCCGGTCACCCACCACCAGGAGGCGGAAATCGTTACCTGGCATAAACCTCTCGACCAGAATATCGTCGCGGAACTCCTTGGCTACTGCAAACGCCTTGAGCAGCTGCTCTTTGCTGGTGATGTTGACGGTTACGCCCTTGCCCTGGTTGCCGTCATTGGGCTTGACCACCACAGGCAGCCCGATTTCCTGCGCCGCGGCCCAGGCGTCGTCCGCGTCTGCCACCGAGCGGCCGCCCGGCACCGGCACGCCAGCCGCCGCCAGCAGCTTCTTGGTGAGTTCTTTGTCTTGGGCGATGGCCTCTGCGATGGCGCTGGTCACGTCCATCTCTGCGGCCTGAATGCGGCGTTGCTTGCTGCCCCAGCCCAGGCGCACCATGCTGCCTTCGGTCATGCGACTGTAGGGAATGCCCCGGGCAACCGCGGCATCCACAATGGAGCCGGTGCTGGGGCCGAGGCGAACATCTTCGTCCAGATCGCGCAGAGCCTCCAGGGCCGCTGGCAGGTCAAAGGGCGTGTCATGCAGCGCGGCGTTGCACAACTTTTCGGCCAGCTCCATGGCGAGCATTCCCACCTCTTCCTCGCTGTACTCCACGACCACCTGGTAGGTGTTGGCGTCGACCGTGGGAGTGGTGCAGCTGAAGGTCACCGGGCAGCCGGCCTGCGCCTGCAGGCCCAAAGCCGCCAACTCCAGCACGCGGGCCAGCGACACGCTCTCCGCATGGCCGAC